>JALUUN010000271.1 GCA_027021325.1 Planctomycetota bacterium | reverse complement strand
AGCCCGCGCCCGCGACTGGGGCCCGTGGGCGGCTCCCGCCCTGGGCTCGGTGCCGGTCTGTTTCCTGGCCGACGGCGATACCACCGGCGGCAACTCCGGCTCGCCGGTCGTGGATGGCCGCGGCCGCCTCGTCGGCCTGAACTTCGACCGCGTCTTCGAGGCCGTGGCCGGGGACTTCGGCTGGAACCCCGAGCGCAGCCGCAACATCTCGATGGACGTCCGCTTTCTGCTCTGGATGCTCGACCGGGTGCAGCCCGCCCCGAGGCTCCTGGAGGAGCTGGGCCTCGCCGGCGGCTGAGGGCGGCGGACCTAGGATCGGGCCATGCCCGACGCCTTCGACCCCGTCCCCGAGGATCGTTTCACCTTCGGCCTGTGGACCGTCGGCAACCCCGGTGCCGACCCCTTCGGCGGCCCGGTGCGGCCGCGCCTGAGTCCGGAGGAGATCGTCGCCGGCCTGGCGCGGGCCGGCGCCTGGGGGGTCAACCTCCACGACAACGATCTCGTGCCTTTCGGGGCCTCCGCCGCCGAACGCGACCGCATCGTCGGCGGCTTCCGGAAGGCCCTCGAGGACCACGGCCTGGTGGTTCCCATGGCGACGACGAACCTCTTCAGCCACCCGGTCTTCCGCGACGGCGCCTTCACCTCCTCGGACGCCCGGGTGCGTGCCTTCGCCGTGCGCAAGGCCATGGGCGCCATCGAGCTGGGCGTGGAGCTCGGCGCGCGGACCATCGTCTTCTGGGGCGGCCGCGAGGGCGTCGAGAGCGACGCCGCCCGGGATGCCCGCGACGCCTTGCGCTGGATGCGGGAGTGCCTGAACTTCCTGACCCACTGGGTCCGGGACCAGGGCTGGGAGCTGCGCTTCGCCCTGGAAGCCAAGCCGAACGAGCCCCGCGGCGACATCTACCTGGCGACGACCGGCCACATGCTTCATTTCATCGAGACCCTGGACCACCCGGAGATGGTCGGCGTCAATCCCGAGGTCGCCCACGAGAACATGCCCGGCCTGAGCATGGTCCACGCCGTGGCCCAGGCCATGGAGGCGGGCAAGCTCTTCCACATCGATCTCAACGCCCAGAAGATCGGACGTTACGACCAGGATCTCCGCTTCGGCAGCGAGGACCAGAAGGGGGCTTTCTTCCTGGTGCGGCTGCTCGAGGGGACCGGCGGCTACCCGGCCTACGAAGGGCCGCGGCACTTCGACGCCCACGCCTACCGCACCGAGGACGTGGACGGAGTCTGGGATTTCGCCCGCGGCTGCATGCGCACCTACAAGATCCTCGCCGCCCGGGCCCGGGCCTTCGACGCCGATCCCGAGGTCCAGGAGATCCTCGCGGCGAACCGCGTGGAGGAGGATGGACTGGGCATGCTGCTCCGTGCCTACACTCCGGAAGCGGCCCGGCGTCTGGCCGCCGTGGAGCTCGATGCCGAGGCCCTGGCCGCTCTCGGCCACCGCTACGAACGCCTGGACCAGATCGCCGTGGAGTACCTTCTCGGCGTCCGCGGCTGAAGGAGCCGGCCCGGCCGCTGGAGCTTCCGTACCCACGCCCCCGATCCCGGGGCTTCTATCGAGCCAGGATCGGCTTCTGCGGCTGCCGGTTGCTCCGGAGGCCCCCGTTCTCCCCGGCGGACCGTCTTGCCTTGCGTCTTCCTCTCCTGCCCGGAGTCCTGGCGGCGATCTTGACCGGCAGGCGCCTGCACTTCTGCGCCCTCCTGGAGTCCGCGGACCGCGGCCTGCCGGGCGGCAGCACCCACCAGGCGGACCTGGACCTCCTGCCCTGAGGGGCGGTTTCCGGGCCCGCAGCCCCGGATTCCGGGTATAAGGGATTCCGGGCCGCCGTCCCCGCGGGCGGAGGCCTCCGTTCTCCCCGCCGGCCCGTCTTGCCATGCGTCTTTCCCTCCCGTCCGGAGCCCTGGCGGCTCTTCTGCTTCTGGCCTCCCTGCTCTCCGGCCGCCTCGGCGCCCAGGTGCCGGTGTTCCGGCTCGAGGATATCCTCGGCCGCTTCTACATCCGGGGAGACGGGGTCCAACAGATGTCGGACATCGACGGCGACGGCTATCCGGACGTGGCCTGGACAGTCTGGATGAGTTCTCTGGGATACTGGGTGATCCGCTACTACTCCGTGGTCCGGGACGAGGAGATCCTGGAGATCCCCCTCACGGGAGCCACCTCCTTCGCAGACGTTCCCCTCGACGGGTACTTCTCCACGACTGACGTCAACGGCGACGGCTACCGGGACTTCGTGATCCAGCACAAGGACATCCTTCCCCCCTCGACGACGCTTGAGCAGATGGTGACGATGTTCTCGGGGAGGGACGGGAGCATCCTCTGGCGGCTGACGGAGTCGGACCAGGGCTATCCCCCGTCCATCTACGGGCGCGTGGGCGACGTCAACGCCGACGGAGTCGAGGACCTCCTCCTCGAGCTGCCCGTCGGCGCCTGCTCCAACGTTCTTGCGAGCGTGGTCTCGGGGGTGGACGGCTCGACGATCTCCTGCTTCTCCTCGGGAGTCTCGGATTCCTGGCCGGCCGGGGACCAGGACCGGGACGGGTACGGGGACTACTGGGTGTTGTACGGGTCCGGATC
>JALUUN010000270.1 GCA_027021325.1 Planctomycetota bacterium | reverse complement strand
TGACGCTGGCCAGGAGCGGCAGATCGGGCTCGATGTACTGCGGGTCGTCGCGGCAGACGAAGAGGGCGAAGGCCTCGCGGGCGGCCTCCAGGGGCTCATCCCGGAGGGCGATCCCCGCCTCCTCCAGGATCCCAGCCGCCTCGCCGAGGGGGCCTTCCTCGTGGACCCGGACCTCGAAGCCCAGACCAGCGAGGGCCAGGGCCACCTCCAGTCCGCGGTCCTCTCCGCGGCGGGGGGCGCGTCCGGGCTTCTCGGACAGGCCCCAGACCGTGAAGACGGCATCGCCGGGCTCGGCCCGGGCCGGGAGCTTCTCCCGCAGCTTCTGCAGCTGCTCGGGCAGCGGGAAGTCGTCGGGCCCGTAGTGCTCGCGGGCGGGCTGGAAGCCGGTCCGCAGGGCGTTGGCGGCGGCGAGGAGCTGGAAGCCGACGGGAAGGACCAGGACCAGGAGGTGCAGCTTCGCCAGCCTGGTGAGCCAGCGCGTGGTCCGGGAGTCCGCCGCCATGGCGGGCGATTCTACGGAGACCTTCCGCCCGCCCGGCCTGCTAGCTTGAGGCCTCGTGCGCCGTCCCGCACCGCTTCCGCCTCGCGCCGCCGTCCTGCTCCTCGTCCTGGGGTTTGCGCCCGCCGCCGGGGCGGCCTTCGCAGGAGCGGCCGAGGGTCCCGCGGCCCTGGCCGCGGGCGATCTGCCCCGGGCGGCCGCCGGCGCCGCTTTTCTGCTCCTGGCCCTCCTCCTGCCGGAACGGAGCCTGCCCTTCCCCGGCGGCCCGGCAGGGCATGGTGGTGCGGTCCTCGGGGCCGGCCTCGTGGGCCTTCTCCTGGTTCTGCGCTTCTCCCTGCCCGCTCCGGTCAGCAACGACGAGGAGGCCATGCTGCTGCAGGCCCGGCACTACGCTTCCGGGCGCCTCGCCGAGCCCCTGCCGCCGGCGAGCTGCGGTCCCGGCGAACGCCTCTGTGCCCTGCACCGCCGCCAGGTCCACGAGGACGCCGGGGCCGGCCTGCGCTACAGCAAGTACCCGCCCGGCACGGCCCTGGCCTGGATGCCCGGGGTGCTCCTGGGCCTGCGCCATCTCGGACCCCTCCTTCTCCTGGCCCTGGACCTCTTCCTCCTCGGGGCCGCCGCCCGGCGCCTGGGCCTGGACTCCGCCCTCGCGCACCTCCTCCTTCTGGCCAGTCCCTTCTTCCTGCTGGTCCAGACTTCCTGGCAGTCCGAACTCGTAACCCTTCCCGCCGCTCTGGGCACCTGGCTCCTCCTGCTCCGCCTGCGTGCCGGGGAGGGGGGCGCCGGGACCGCCCTGGGCGTGGGGGCACTCGCGGGTTGCGCCTTCCTCGCCCGGCCTCTCACGGGCGTGGTCCTGGCTCTGGCCTGCGCGCCCGGTCTCCTGAGCGCTCGCCGCTCCTGGCGCCTGCGGCTCGCCCCGGTCCTCGGCGGACTGCCCTTCCTCGCGGCCCTCCTCCTCTGGCAGCAGGCCCTGAGCGGCGACCCCTGGCTCAGCCCCTACGAGGCCTACGCCCGCCGCTTCGGCCCCTTCGCCCCGGACGGATCGCCGGTGGACGTCTATGGCCGGGGTGCCTTCCTCCCCGGCCTCCTGCGCCAGGCGGCGCGCCTGGCCGTCGCCCTCGGTCCGGGCGGCCTCTTCCTTCTCGCTCTGCCGGCCCTCGCTTCCTGGCGCAGCCGGGACGGCGGCGCCGCCCTGCTCCTGACCATCGGGCTTCCCCTGGCCTACGCCTTCCACTGGTACCCGGGCCATCCCCTCTATCCAGGCCCCCTCTACGCCTTCGAGGCCCTGCCTTTCCTGGTCCTGGGCCTGGCTGCGGCCACCGCCGCCTGGAGCCGGCCGCGCCGCCGGGCCTTCCTGACGGCGGTCCTCGCCGGCGGGCTCCTGCTCGTCCAGGGCCGCTGGCCGGCGCTCCGGGAAGAGGCGCGCCTGCGCCACGAGCCCTGGCGTCTGGCGCAGGAGGCTCCCCGCGACGCCGTGATCCTCCTGGGCTTTCCCGAGGGTCCGCCCGCCGAGGTGGAGCGGATCCTGAAGCGGGCGGTCCCGAGCGCTCCTCCCCTTCCCCGGCAGGCGCCGGTCCTCATCCGGGAACTCCCCGCGCCGGGGCGCACCGCCCGGGACCTGGAGCTCCTGGGCCTGGCCGGCCGCCCGCTCTTCCGCTACGAAGCCGGGGCGCCCGGGCGCCTCGTCCCCTTGAAGGCTCCGCCGCCCTGATGCCGGGCTTCAGTCCCGGAGGTCCAGGATCTGGATCCCCGGGCGCAGGAGAAGGTCGGCGGCCTCGCCCTCCTCCGGCTGCAGGCGGTAGCGCCCCGGCGGCAGGAGCGGCCAGCGGAGGACGCCGTCCTCGTCGGCCAGCCGGAGCGGCAGGAGCTCGGGTTCGGAGCCGTCGAGGCGCAGCGCCGAGACCGGGGCGGCCGGGGGCAGGCCGCGGAGTTCCAGGGAGGCGGCCTCCAGGCTCCAGGGAAGCGGCTCCTCCGGGAGGTCCGCAAGGGGCCGGCGCCCCAGGAGCCAGGGTTCCTCCGGGGGAAGGCCCGGAGCGTAGGCCTCGAGGACCAGGGCGCCCGGCGGCGCCCCGGGCAGGAGGACCCGG
>JALUUN010000269.1 GCA_027021325.1 Planctomycetota bacterium | reverse complement strand
CGCCCGAGATCCACCACCTCTCCCGGATCTCGAAGATCCCGACCCGCGAGGTCCTGCAGCGCCTGCAAGCGGCGGGCATGGACTCCATGCCCGGTGGCGGCGCCGAGATCCTCGTCGAGGGAGTTCGCGAGCGGCTGGCGCCCAGGAAGACCGACACCGAGACCTGGCTGCGCATCATGGAGGAGGCCCACGAACTGGGCATGCGCACCACCGCGACCATGATGTTCGGCCACCTGGAGAGGCCGGCCGACCGCATCGAGCACCTGGCGAGGGTGCGCGAGCTCCAGGACCGGACCGGTGGTTTCACCGCCTTCATCGACTGGACCTTCCAGCCCGGCGACAACCCCCTGGGCCAGGAACTCCTGCGCCAGGGCTGGCGCAAGGCGACCCATGCCGAGTACTTCCGGACCACCGCCGTGGCGCGGATCTTCCTGGACAACGTGGACAACCTGCAGGCCAGCTTCGTCACCCAGGGCGCCGATGCGGCGGCCGTCAGCCTGCGCATGGGCTGCAACGACTTCGGCAGCGCCATGCTGGAGGAGAACGTGGTCAGCGCAGCCGGCTGCCACGAGCTGGTGAACCTGGAGGAGATCGAGAGCCGCATCCGCGGGGCGGGCTTCGTCCCCCGCCGCCGCAACCAGGCCTACGAAATCATCGATCCCCGCGGGCCCGCGCCGCGGCCCGGAGAGCTCGACTCCTGCGGCGCCCGGGCCAGCGGCCGCCACACCCGGGAGCGCGCCCTCGCCTGAGGCGGGGGCCGCCGGGGCTCCCCGGGATGCCCGCGGGTGGGCCCCTGCGGCACCCGGGCTTCTGGCGCGGCAAAGGGAGCGGCCCCCGAAGGAGCCGCTCCCGAATCCGGCTGTGGTGAGGCCGCGGAGGCGGACCGGACTCAGTCCGGCCGCCCGCCGCGGTGCCCGGCGCCGGCCATTCGGATCAGGATCCGGATCTCCACCTCCTTGCCCGGGGGCGCGATTTCAAGCTTCCAGACGCCGTCCTTCTCCCGGCGCAACCCGGGCTGCGGGCGTTGTCCCTGGAGCGAAGGCTCGGTGCTCCCGAGGCCGGGAACCTGCCCCGAGCAGGAAGGATCCGGGCCGCTCTCCGGTTCCGCCGGCGGGACGGGGCCGAGCTGGAAGTGCTGGATCCGCTCCCGCAGCTCCGGGAGGCCATCCCGGTGCAGGTCCTCCTGCAGCCGCGCCCGGAGTTCTTCGGCACGGCGCCGGAGTTCCTCCAGGCGGCCCGGAGCGGCGTGGAGCCTCTCCCGGAGTTCCGCCACACGGTGCTGGCGTGCCTCGGCCTCGCGCAGGAGGCGCAGGACCCTCTCGCCGTCAGCGTGGTCCTGGGCCTCGTTGCGGCGAGGATCCCCGCCGCCGAGGCCGTCCCGTTCGAGGAGCCAGGTGCCCGTGGCGTCCTCCAGGATCCGGAAAGCCCGGCCCTCGCAGTGCCCGGGCACGCCATGGCGCTCGGGCCCCGCCTGCGGTACGGGGGGCGCGGGCGGAGTGGGCGGCACGGGGCGGGCGGTGCCTGGGACTTCAGCCGGCGCCGGGGGCACGGGGGCCTGGTGCCGAGGCGGCGCGGGAGACGCCGGCACGAGGGGACGCAGGCGCAAACGGCCCTCGCCGTCGGTCTCGAGCTCCAGGGAGAGGAGCCCGCCCCGCTCGCCCTCGTGTTCCACCTCGGCCTCGTACTCCACGGAACGCTCGCCCTCCTGGCCGGGGACAAGGATGCGGTAGCGGTAGCGCCGGCGCCCCTCCTTCGGGGCCGGCTGCGTCTCCTTCGGTTGCACGTCCTGGACATGCGGTGCCTCCCGGCGGAGGCGGAGTTCGGCGCCGCAGTGCGGGCATTGACCGGGTTCGGGTTCCTGAGCGGTGGCGGCCAGGGGCGCGGCGGCGGCCACGGCCAGGGCGAGGAAGGCCGAGATCGGCCAGGGAATGCGGCCGGCAGTGGGCGGGCCGCCATCCAGGAGTCGACGGATGCGGTTCATGAGCGTGCCTCCTCGGGCAGGAAGTCCCAGGGCGGGAATCCCGCGGGCCTCCTCCAGGGAGGCCAGGGCGCGGGCGTAGGTCAGGGCGTCACCACAACTCCGGACCGCTGCGTCGTCGCAGCAGTTCTCCCGCTCCACCCGGATCCGGTGGGAGATCCACCAGACGGCAGGATGGAAGAACAGGAGGGCCTCCAGCACGGACTGGAGGAGGTTCACGAGAAAGTCCCGGCGCCGCACGTGGGCGAGTTCGTGGGCGAGGATGGCCTCGAGGTGGTCCGGAGCCAGTCCGGTCAGGCAACTCGCCGGGACCACGACCACGGGGCGCAGCCAGCCGTGGGTCAGGGGTCCCCAGGAGCGGAGGCCGACCAGCAGCCGGACCGGCCGCCGCAGGCCCATGCCCTCCCGGAGGCGGTCCAGAAGCGCCTGGAGAGCGGGCGGGGCCGGGCGCGTCTCCTCGCGGAGGATGCGGCGGACCAGACGCCAGCCGCAGGCGAGGCGCAGGAGGAGCAGGGAGGCGCCGAGCCCCCAGCCGAGGACCAGCCAGGGAAGGAGGCGCCGGCTCCAGGGAAGGATCTCGAGGCCGGAGGCCGGGTGGGTCGTAGCGGAA
>JALUUN010000268.1 GCA_027021325.1 Planctomycetota bacterium | reverse complement strand
CCGTGCGATCAACGGCGAGGTGCGGCGGGCGCAACTGACGACAGTGAAGTGGGAGTCCCTGCTCTCGGCCGGAACCGACATGGTCTCGAGCCTGACCCTGGCCCTGATCCTCTGGTACGGCGGCGGCCTGGTCCTGGAGGGCGCGGGCGGGAGGGGAGGCGGCGCCCTGACCCTGGGCGCCCTCTTCGCCTTCATCGACTACATGCAGAAGTTCTTCCAGCCGCTCAGCGACCTGAGCCAGAAGTACACCGTGCTCCAGAACGCCATGACGGCGAGCCGCCGGATCTTCGGCCTCCTGGACGTGGAGGAGGAGCTGCCCGAGGTCCAGAACCCGCCGGCCCTGCCCGAAGCGCGGGGCCGCATCGAGTTCCGGGACGTCCGCTTCCGCTACGGCCCCCAGGAGGAGGAAGAAGAGGAGGTCCTGCGCGGCATCTCCTTCCGGGTCGAACCGGGGGAACGTGTCGCCCTGGTCGGCGCCACCGGCGCCGGCAAGACCAGCATCCTCAAGGTCCTGACCCGCCTCTACGACATCCAGTCGGGCGACATCGAACTCGACGGCCTCGACATCCGCCGCTATCCCCTGCGCGAGCTGCGCCGGCGTCTGGGGATGGTGCCCCAGGATGGCTTCCTGTTCCAGGCCGACATCCTCGAGAACATCCGCCTGGGGGCACCCGGTCTCGGCGAGGAAGAGGCGCGGCGCGCCGCCGACCGCCTGCACCTCGACCGGATGGTGGCGCGCTTCCCGCTCGGCTACCGCGAACCGGTCCAGGAGCGGGGCCGGAACCTCAGCGCCGGCGAAAAGCAGCTGATCTCCTTCGCCCGGGCCCTGGCGGCAGACCCGCCGGTCCTGCTCCTGGACGAGGCCACGAGCCATGTGGACTCGGCGACCGAGCACCTCCTCCAAGAGGCGGTCCGGGAGCTGACCCGGGGCCGCACCAGCCTGATCGTGGCCCACCGCCTGAGCACCATCCGCGACGTGGACCGGATCCTGGTCCTGGACCGCGGCCGGATCGCCGAGGAGGGCAGCCACGAGGAGCTCCTGCGCCGCCGCGGCCTCTACTGGCGCCTGGTCCAGCTCCAATTCCGAGACCAGGAGGCGGCCTGAGGGAGGCGCGAGCGGTCCTCCGGAAGACGAAGGCCCGGCGCCCCGGGCCCCGGCAGGGCTGGCCGGACCGCGGCCCCGGCGCTATCCTCTCCGGTCGCCTTGTGCCCGGCCTCCCCCCGGAGGCGGGCCAGAGAATCCATCTTCCTGCCAGCGCATGACTTCCCGCACGGGCCCCAAGGTCAAGCTGTCGCGCCGTCTCGGTGTCCCCATCGCCGACACGCCGAAGCACATCAACTGCAAGCGTCTCGAGACGCCGCCGGGCGGCTACGCCAAGCGCCACCGCCGGCTGAGCGACTACGGCATCCGCCTGCGCGAGAAGGAGAAGCTGCAGTACTACTACAACCTGCGCGAGAAGCAGATGCGCATCTACGTCGCCAGGGCGACGCAGAAGAAGGGCAACACTGGCGAGAACCTCATGCGTGCCCTGGAGCGGCGCCTGGACAACGTCGTGCGCCGCGCCGGCTTCGCCCGCACCATCTGGCAGGCCCGGCAGATGGTCGGCCACGGCCACTTCCTGGTGAACGGCCGCAAGGTGGACCGCCCCGGCTACGAAGTGCGCCCCGGCGACGTCATCACCGTCAAGGAGAAGAGCCGCAAGTGGATGGGCGACAACCTGGAGCTCAACCGGGACACCACCCCCCCCGCCTGGATGGACCTGAACCGGGACAACGCCACCCTGAAGATCACCGATCTCCCGGATCCGGAGCCCCAGCTCCCCTTCCCGATCAACCTGGGCCTCATCGTCGAGTACTACAACTGATCCCGGGCCCGCACACGACGGCCGTTCCTCTCCGGAGGGGCGGCCGTCCGCCGTTCCCGGGGGGCACAGGCCGGGCGGGAAGCCACCACCGCCGGGGCCGCCGGCCTGGGGGAGCCCCGGCCGGCGGACCCGCACGGACTCAATCGAAGCGCAGCCCCTTGACCAGGGGCTCGTAGCTCATGAAGTCGGCGTGGTGGACGATGAAGGCCTCGGTCGTCCGCTTCACGAGGTTCCCCTCGCCGGCATGGGTGGCGACGATGTGACAGGCGGCGTCGGGGACACCGCACTCCTGGGCCAGGCCGACCCCGGTGAAGGGGTGGCGCAGGTACTGGCCGCGCCGGGACTGGACGCAGCGGCCGTCCACCTTCTCGTACTCGAGGAGCTTGCCGACGTCGGCGAGGATGGCGCCGGCGATCAGGACGTCCATGTCCACGGGCAGGGCCTCGCCCATGAACTCCCCGATCTTGCGGGCGCAGTCCCGGGCCAGGTGGACGACGAGACGCTTGTGGGCGATGAAACTGACCGGGCAGTCCGGAACGTGCAGGGTAAAGGGGATGGTCCGGAGGTCCTCGGGGCTCAGGGGGCTGCGCGAGAAGGCCAGCTCCCAGGTGCGGGCGACGGCCTCGCGCAGGCTGCTATCCTCGATCCAGGCCAGCTCCGGCCAGAGTTCCTCCACTTCCGCTCGGGTGACTTCGGGCATGGCGGGATTCTAGGACGGCCCCGCGGC
>JALUUN010000267.1 GCA_027021325.1 Planctomycetota bacterium | reverse complement strand
CCCACTCGCGGTACCAGCGTGCGGCCCGCTCCAGCATCTCCCGGACCTCGCCGGCCTCGGGCAGACCCTGGCGCCGCAGGGCCTCGGCGCGTTCCATCTCGCCCCGGGCCCGGGCCTCGGCGAAGTCCAGGAGACGGTGCAGCCGTCCGGCATCGGTCTCCCAGCCAGCCTCCTCGTGGGCGGCCCAGGCGAGCTCCAGGGCACGGATCCGCCGGCGCAGGACGCGCGGCTCCTCGGGGCGGCGCTCCGCCGCCGGCCGCCGGGCGGCAGCCTCGGCCTCCTCGAGCCTCGCCTGCAGGGTCTCGGCCTTCTCCTGCAGTTTGCGCGCCTCCTCGGCCCGGCGCCGCGCTTTCATGGAGAGCTCGATGGACTCGGCCTGAAGAGCGTGCATCTTCGACAGGGTCCGGTGCAGGTCCCGGGCGAGTTCCTCCCGGACCGCTTCCGGATCGGCCGGCCTCTGGGCCGGAGCCGGGGCCGCGGACAGGGCCGCGAGGAGAAGGAGGGGGAAGGGCAGGGCGAAGCGACGCATGGCGTCTTCACTCTACCCGGCAGGCGCGGAGCGGTTCCGCGGCCTCAGCAGGCCCGGAGCGGACCGGCCGCCGCCTCGGCCGCCGCCGCCAGGACGCCGCCGCGCACGAGCTCCGTGACCGTAGCCAGTTCCGGCTCCAGGAAGCGGTCGCCCTGAAGCGGCGGCACCTGCTCGCGCAGGCACTCCCAGGCCGCCTGGGCGCCGGCCCCCGCCCGCAGATCGCGGGCGAACTCCCGGGCCTGGGCCGCGGTCAGGAACTCCACGGCCAGGATCCGCTCCAGATTCCCGGCGGCTCGCCGCAGCTTCCGCGCCGCCCCCATCGCCATGGACACGTGGTCCTCCTGGTCGGCGCTGGTGGGGATGGTGTCGGCGCTCGCCGGGTGGGCCAGCCCCTTGTTCTCGCTGGCCAGGGACGCGGCCACGACCTGCGGGATCATGAGCCCGGAGTTCAGGCCCGGCTCCGGCGTCAGGAAGGCCGGAAGCCCGCTCATGGCAGGGTGGATCAAGGTCGCGGTGCGGCGCTCGCTGATGTTGCCCCAGGAGGTCACGGCCAGGGCCGCGTAGTCCAGGGGCAGGGCCAGGGGCTGGCCGTGGAAGTTGCCGGCGGAGACCGTGTCTCCCCGGTCCGGGAAGACCAGGGGGTTGTCCGTCGCGCCCTCGGCCTCCCGCAGGAGAGCCGTCTCCAGGACCGCCAGGGCGTCCTTGGCGGCACCGTGCACCTGGGGCATGCAGCGGAAGCTGTAGGGATCCTGCACCCGGTCGCAGTCGCGGTGGCTGCGTGCGACCTCCGAGCGCCGGAGCAAGCGCCGCAGATTGGCCGCCGTCAGGACGGCACCCCGGTGCGGCCGCGTCCGGGCGACGCGAGCGTCGAAGGGACGGTGGCTTCCGAGCAGGGCCTCGACGCTCAGGGCGCCGGCGACGTCGGCACTGATGCTCAGGTTGCGCATCCGCGCCCAGGCGCAGAGGCCGACGGCATGGCTCACCTGGACCCCGTTGATGAGGGCCAGCCCCTCCTTGGCCTCCAGGTCCAGAGGCTCGAGGCCGAGGCGCCGCAGCGCCCGCCGTGCCGGCATCTCCTTCCCCTCCGGCGAGATCAGCGTCCCTTCGCCGAGGATCGGCAGGGCCAGGTGCGCCAGGGGGGCCAGATCGCCACAGGCGCCGACGCTTCCCTGCTCGGGAACCCGCGGCAGCCAGCCCGAGGCATAGAGCCGCAGCAGCCAGCGGACCACCTCCAGGCGGACGCCGGAATGGCCGCGGCACAGGGACTGGATGCGCAGCAACAGGGCCAGGCGCTTCTCCTCGGGGGCGAGGTCCGGCCCCGTGCCCGTGGCGTGGCTCAGGAGCAGATTGCGCTGCAGGTGCCCGAGGTCGGCGGCGCCGATGCGCTCGCGGGCCAGGGCGCCGAAGCCGGTGTTCACGCCGTAGACGGGCCGCCCGGTCCCGAGGATCGCCTCGACGGTGCGCCGCGCCGCCCGCACCCGGGCGGCCGCCTCCCGGCCCAGGCGCAGGTCGAGGATGCGGCCGCGGGCCGCGGCCAGGAGCAGGGCCGGATCGGGCTTCTCCCCGAGGATCCAGGTTGCCATGGCGCCCAGGATAGGCGCCCCCTCAACGCACCGGCAGCGGCGTCCGTCCTTCCACCCGGAGTTCCGGGAAGCGGCGTACGGGCACCTCGCCCCTCCAGACCTCCACCCGGTACCAGCCGGGAGCGAGGCCCGCGCCGCTCTCGATCTGCCGCCCGTCCAGGAACCAGCGCGGCGGCTCTCCGGGCAGGGGTCCGCCGTCGCGGGCCACGATCTCCAGGGAGGCGGTTTCCTCCAGCCGGCGCAGGCGCAGGACGATCTCGCTGCGGGCGCGGCGCACGACGGTGCGGTCGCCGGCGTATCCCTCCTTGCGGGCGCTGAGGATCAGGGCGCCGGTGCCCTCGGGGTGATCGCCGTAGGTGAAGGCGAAGCGCCCGTCGGGCCCGGTCACGAGACGGCGGCGCACGGGCGCGGGCACCGGCAGGCGGGCGTTCTGGGGACTCTCCGCGAGCCCGCGGTAGTAGGCGCCGAGAACCGCCACCGGATCCT
>JALUUN010000266.1 GCA_027021325.1 Planctomycetota bacterium | reverse complement strand
GGAGCCCTACCCGGGCTTTCCGACCCCGGCCCTGGCCCGCCGCAGCCATTTCGAGCAGCTGGCCCGGGCCATCGTCTACCAGCAGCTTGCCGGGAAGGCGGCGCGGGCGATCTTCCAGCGGGTGCGCGCCCTGGGCGGCAACGGGCGGTTTCCCTCCGCCGAGCGCCTCCTCCAGATCCCCGAGGAGCGCCTGCGCGGGGCGGGATTGTCCCGGAACAAGCTGCGGAGTCTGCAGGACCTGGCCCGGCGGGTTCTCGACGGCCGCCTGCGCCTCCGGAGTCTCGGCCGCCTGCCGGACGAGGAGGTCGTGGAGCACCTGGTGCAGGTCCGGGGGATCGGTCCCTGGACCGCCCAGATGCACCTGATCTTCAAGCTCGGACGCCCCGATGTCTTTGCTCCGCAGGATCTTGGGCTCCAGGAGGGGATCCGTCGCCTGGACCGCCTGGCGGGGCGTCCCGGGCCCGCGGAGGCGGCCGCACGGGCCGAGGCCTGGCGCCCCTGGAGGAGCGTGGCCTGCTGGTACCTCTGGCGGCTGGCCGAGCTCCGGACCCCGGACTCCTGATTCCCGGCGGTTTTTTTGCATCCTCCGGGGTCCCTGCGGGCATTCCCCTATGGCGCCTGCATCCACGTGGGGATGGGGATGCGGGCTCCATGCGTATCACGCAGGCGGATCCCGGCGGCCTTCCCGCTGAAGGCCGTTCCGGGATTCGCTCCCCTTCTTCCCACGGGCTCCCGGCCGGACCGGGAGCCCGTGGTCTTTCTTTGGATCCGGAACTTCTATTTTGTGAAAACCAACTCAAAAATGTGAAACCCAGGCCGGCTTCTGCCGTAGAAAGGGCTGCGTCTCCGCTGGTTCAGGCCCGCCCATGACCTCGCCCGCCCCGAGTCCCCAGGCCGGGGGACCGGCTGCCGCCGCCGCTCTGGCCGCCCTGGATCCCGCCGACCAGGATCTGATCCTGCGCCTGGTCCTGGCCCGGGGCAACCTCAAGGAGGTGGCTGCCTCCTACGGCGTCAGCTACCCGACCCTGCGCTCGCGCCTGGACCGTCTGGTCCGTCGTCTTCAGGAGCTTCTCCAGGGGCGGCGGCCGGATCCCATGGCGGATCTCCTCGCGGATCTCCTGCGGGAGGGGCAGCTGAGTCCTTCGGCGGCGCGGCGCATCCGCGACCTCCATCGGGAGCGGCTCGAGGCCATGCGCGGGCCGGGAGCCTGAAGCCATGACCGATCCCACCCTCCTCCTGTCCCCCCTCGCCTCCCTCCTGCAGGAGGCCTCCTCCGCCGAGCCCTGGTTCCCGCCGGAGCGCTTCGGCGCCCTGGCCGGCGCCTTCGGGGGCGGCGGCCTGGGGATTCTCTGCGGCCTCTTCGGCGCCGGTTTGAGCTGGCTGGGTCCCCGCGGCCGGGGCCGCAGGCTCCTGAGCGCCCTCCTGGCCTTCATCGCTCTGGCCGGGGCCGCGGCCCTGGTCTTCGGCCTGGCGGCCCTGGTCGCCGGCCAGCCCTACCCCATCTGGTACCCGGGTCTCCTGATCGGAGTCCTGGCCCTCGGCGGGGCCTTCGGCATGCGCCCGCTCCTGCGCCGGATCTACGAGCAGGCCGAGCACCGGCGGCTGGAGGCCGAGGCCCTGCGCAGTGAGCAGATCCTGTAGGGTGCCTGAAGGGCCGGAGGAACGGCGGGTGGCCCCCCGGACCGGGTCCGGGGGGCCACCGGTTCTGCGGGAGAAGACGCCGCTCAGGTCGCGTTCACGATCTCGGTCTCGGCACCGAAATCCTCCTGCACCTCGGTCGGGAGGATCTCGTTCCAGTAGTCGAAGAGCCCGGCCTCCTTGACCAGGTTGCGGGCGATGACCAGACGCTGGATCTGGTTCGTGCCCTCGTAGATCTGCAGGATCTTGGCGTCACGGTAGAACTTGGCCACCGGGTAGTCCTCCATGAAGCCGTAGCCGCCGAAGACCTGGACGGCGTCGGTGGCGACCTGGACTGCGACGTCGGTGGCGAAGCACTTGGCCATGGCGGCATACTTGGTGACGTCCTTCTCACCGGCGTCGGCTTTGGCGGCGGCGGCGTAGACCAGCCAGCGCGCCGCCTCCGTCTTCATGGCCATGTCGGCCAGCATCTGCTGGACCATCTGGAAGCTGGCGATGCTGGTGCCGAACTGCTTCCGCCGGGTGGCGTAGGTGAGGGCCAGTTCGAGGGCCCCTGCGGCCGTGCCCACACCCTGGGCCGCGACTCCCGGGCGCGCCAGGTCGAGGGTCATCATGGAGTGCTTGAAGCCCAGGCCGGGCTTGCCGCCGAGAAGCCGGTCGTCCGGGAGGAAGACGTTCTTGTAGCCGGTTTCCACCACCGGCACCATCCGGATGCCCATCTTGGGCTCGTGCTTGAGGACCTCGAATCCCTCGTCCGTCTTCTCGACGATGAAGGCGCTGATGCGCCGGGAACGCGACTCCGGATCGGTGACCGCGAAGACCGTGATGATGTCCGCCAGGGAGCCGTTGGTGGTCCACTTCTTCTCGCCGCAGAGGCGCCAGCCGCCATCCACCTGGGTGGCGCGGACGCTCAGGCCGCCGGCGTCGGAGCCGGCGAACTTCTCCGAGAGTGCAAAGGCGCAGCGC
>JALUUN010000265.1 GCA_027021325.1 Planctomycetota bacterium | reverse complement strand
CCGGCGGTGGAGGGCGGCGAGGACGGGCGCACCGTCGTCCTGGTGGAAATGGAGGGCACGGACGAACTCGTCCATGCCCTCCGTATCCCACCGGGGCTTTCCTGGCGTCCTCCCGTGTACCGGACCGACGTCACCTGGCGCATGCACATCGGCGATCCGGATCGCGGGGAGTGGCAGGTCTTTCCCGGCCTCCGCCCGGATCCCGTGTCCCCGGACTCAGGGGCTCCCGGGGACTGAGGCGCCGGGCTCAGGAGCCGCCGAGGCGGCTCGCCACGTAGTCCCGGGCCTTCTGCTCGTAGACCGGGCTGCGCAGGCCGATGGTCCTGGCCTCCAGCACCGCCTCCTCCAGGGAGGCTCCCTGGTCGAGGACGCGCCAGGGAATCCAGACCGCGCCGACGCGGTTCGCCGAGGAGCAGTGCACGAGGATCGGGCGCTCGGCCTGGTTCAGGAGTTCGCGCATGCGGTCGAAGACGGCGTCGGTCAGCTCCTCCGGCGCCTTGAAGGGAATGTTGATGTAGTTCAGGCCCAGGGACTCGACGACGGCGCGCTCGTCGAAGCCGATCTCCTCCTCGTGGCGGAGGTTGACGACCGTGCGGATGCCGCCGTCGCGGGCGTGCTCGAAGTCCTCGGGCGCGGGCTGGCCCGCCAGGAAGACGTCCCCGAAGACGTGGATCCGGGAGATGGAACCGCATTCGTAGGGTTCGAGCCGGGCCTCGGCGACCGCAGCGTGGGTTCCTCCGCCGGCGGCGTCTCCGGTGGCGCAGGCTGCGGCGCCCAGGCCCAGGGGGAGCAGGATCAGAAAGGGCGTCCAGCGCATGGCAGTCTCCTCCTTCTTGGCTTCCAAAGGGGGGGGCGGACCCGCAGGGCCGCCTCTCGCCTTCTTGGAGCCCGGTCCGAGTCCAGGGTTCCCGGGGATTTCGGCCGGGGTGAGAGGAGTGCTGGAGCGGGGCCGGCGGGATCCGTATGGACTTCCGGAGTCTGGGGGAGGCCTGGACGGACGGGCCGGTGTCGGACGGCGGGCTCAGGCCCCCTTCCCGGTGCTGCCCTCGGCTGCCAGGCGCGTCAGGAGGCGCTCCCGGACCTCGGAGGGAAGGTCCCCGGAGGCGAGCTCCCGGCAGAGGTCGCCGGGCAGCTCCAGGGTGGCGAAGAACTCCTGGCAGCGCTCGCAGAAGCGGTCCTCGGGAAAGCGGAAGGGCTCGCCCCGGTCCAGGGCCTCCTGGCGGGCCTGGAGGAGGTCCAGGGCCACCTGCCGCGGCAGGGCGGGCGGCGGCAGCTCGCGCTTCGGCAGAGCGCCCTCCACGGCGTCGCGCAGGCGCAGGCGCGCCCGGTGCAGCCGGGTCTTGACCGTGGCCGGCTTGAGCTCCATCACCCGGGCGATCTCCTCGACGCTCAAGCCGGCCACTTCGCGGAGGATGAAGGGCATGCGGAAGTCCTCGGGGAGGGCGAGGATGGCGGCCTCCAGGCGATCGCGAGCCTCACGCCGGACCTGCTCCGCCAGTGGATCTCCCTCCGGCGGCACGACGCCGAGGGCAGGTGCGTGGAAGGGCTGGCTCTCGTCCCAGGAGAGAAGATGGTCGGGCTCACCGGAGCGCTTGCGGTGGAAGCGCTGGCAGAGCCGGGCGGCGATGGTGTAGAGCCAGGTCGTGGGCCGTGCACGCCCTTCGAAGGAATCCCAGTGGCGGAAGGCCTGGAGGAAGGTCTCCTGGACGAGGTCCTCGGCTTCCTCGGGGGTAGTGCAGAAGCGGCGAGCGATCTGGTAGAGGCGGCCGCCGTACTCCTCGACGAGGACGGGGATGGCCACGGTGGCGGGCTCGCCGCCGGTGAGGGCGTCGGCGGGGGGACCGGCGTTGGGCATGGCCTCCAGCCTAGTCGAATCTGGCCCCGACGGCTGGATCACGATCCGGCGCGGAACGGTAACCCGCGGCCCCCGAGGCCGTCTCCTCCACGGGCGGGGTCTCCCGGCCTCGCCCGGGAGGAACCATGAGCCGCTTCCAGCCCCCGATCTGCCCCTTCGACGACTGCCCCTCGCGCACCCGCGGCGCCCCCTTCCTCTGGCGCCGCCGCGGCACCTACCCGCGCAAGTGCGACGGACGAAGGGCCCAGCGCTTCTTCTGCCGCACCTGCCGGAGGTCCTTCTCCGCCCAGTGCTTCCGCCTGGACCACCGGCTGCGCCTGCCCGAGCTCCAGCACCGGCTGCTGCCCCTCTTCATCGCCAAGGTCACCATGCGGCAGGCCGCCCGCCAGCTCGGGGTGGACCGCAAGACCGTCGCCCACCGCCTGCGCCTGCTCGGCGGCCACTGCCGGGACCTGCACCGCTGGCTCCTGGCGCGCTCGCCGGGTCTCTCCGGCACCTTCCAGCTGGACGAGCTCGAGACCTTCGAGACCGACCGGATCCTGAAGCCGGTGACGGTGCCGGTCCTGATCCACAAGGACAGCTGGTTCGTGGTGGACCTCGAGGTGGGGACGCTGCCGCCGCGCGGCCCGAAGTCGCGGCACGGGAAGCGGAGGAGGAGCGAGCTGGAGGCGCGGAGATCGGAGTCGAAGGAGAAGGTCGAGGCCTGCTTCCGCTTCCTGGCCGGGCACGCCCCGCCCCGGGCGCTCTTCT
>JALUUN010000264.1 GCA_027021325.1 Planctomycetota bacterium | reverse complement strand
TGACGCGGGCGGTACCGGGGAAGGCCGTCTCCAGGCCGTCCAGGAGGAAGCCCTCGGCCACACCGGAGAGCCAGAGCGGCGCGCTGAGGAGCAGGACGAGGACCAGGCCGAGAGCGGCGAGGCTCCAGCGGAGCCAGCGGCAGCGGCGCCGCCGGGGCGCCGGGGCGGCGGCCTGGGAGGAGGACGCGGCGGAGGAGGACGGGGATTCGGAGGGCATGGGCGGATCGGGGCGGGCCCCATTCTGCGCCGCGGCCGCGGATCCTGCCGAGGCTTCCCCCGGGAAGGGGCCGCGCTAGCTTGAGGCCATGGAGACCCGCCGCCAGTTCCTCCTCCAGGCCGGGGCCGCCGCCGGCGCCGCCGGTCTCGCCCCCGCCGCCGGCCGCGCCCAGGAGCGCGCCGCCGCCGGGAGCTCCTTCCGCCTGCTCTACGCCCCCCACTTCGGAATGTTCCGCAACCACGCCGGCGACGATCCCATCGCCCAGCTGGAGTTCGCCCATGCCGAGGGCTTCCGCGCCTGGGAGGACAACGGCATGGCCGGCCGCCCGGTAGCGGAGCAGGAGCGCATCGCCCGGGCCATGGAGCGGCTGGACATGCGCATGGGCGTCTTCGTGGCCAACTTCCAGACCGCCTTCGGCAAGAAGAGCTTCTCCTCCGGCGATCCGGGCCTGCGCGACACCTTCCTCGGCGAACTCCGGAGCGCCGTCGAGGTCGCGAAGCGCGTGAACGCCACCTGGATGACCGTGGTCCTGGGAGACCTCGATCCGCGCCTGCCCCTGGAGTACCAGCACGGCCACGCCCTCGACACCCTGCGCCGGGGCGCGGAGATCCTCGAGCCCCATGGCCTGGTCATGGTGTTGGAGCCCCTGAACCCCTGGCGCGACCACCCGGGGATGTACCTGCAACGCTCCCCCCAGGCATGGATGCTGTGCCGGGCGGTGGGCTCCCCGGCGGTGAAGATCCTCTTCGACATCTACCACCAGCAGATCACCGAGGGGAACCTGATCCCGAACATCGACCGCTGCTGGGAGGAGATCGGCTACTTCCAGATCGGGGACAACCCCGGCCGGCAGGAGCCCTTCACCGGCGAGATCCACTACCCGAACGTCTTCCGCCACATCCACGGCAAGGGCTACACGGGCATCCTCGGCATGGAGCACGGCGTCTCCATGCCCGGCCGCGACGGCGAGCGCCTGCTCATCGAGCGCTACCGCCGGGCCGACGCCTTCCCGGCCTGACCCTCCGCACGTGAGGGAAGGAACCGGCGGCGCGGTCTACGACGAGGACCTGGACGCCTCCACGCCGAGGCCTTCGGCGGCCTGGCCGAGGCGGCGGCGGAGCGTCTCCTCACGCTCCTGGGGGACGGCCCGCGCGGTCTCGTCGTGGACCTGGGTTGCGGCCCGGGCCTCCTCGCCGCGCGGCTGACGGCGGCCGGCTTCCCGGTCCTCGCGAGCGATCCCTCCCCGGCCTGCCTCGCCGAGGCGCGGCGGCGCGCTCCCCGCGCCCGGCTGCTCCGGGCGGGCTGGGACGAGATGCCCCTGCCGCCAGGCAGCGCAGCGGTCTGCGCCGTGGGCGAGGTCCTGAACTACCTGCCGGCCGCGGGCTCCGCCACGCGCCGGCGCGCCTTCCTGGAACGGGTGCGCGAGGCCCTCCGTCCCGGAGGCGTCCTGCTCCTGGACCTTGCCGGCCCGCGCCGCGCCGGCGATGGCCGGCCGCGGCTCTTCACGGGCCGGGACTGGAGCCTGCGCGTGGCCTCCCGCGAGGAAGGCGGCGTCCTGGAGCGCCGCATCCGCGTCGAGCTGCGCTCCCCCGCGGGTCTCCGGATCCGCGAGCACCGCCACCGGCTCGCCCTGCTCCCCCCGGAGGCCTTCCTCGCCGAACTGCGGGCCGCCGGCTTCGCCTGCCCCGGCCCCGAGGCCTCGGGCCCGGCGGGTTTGTGGTCCTTCGTCGCCTGGGCAGGCGATTGATCCCGGGGCCTGCCCCCGTTATCCTTCATCAAGAGGCTTCTGAGCCTGTTTCCACGGCCCCCGGCCCACGAGGGAGGAACGAAGATGCTTGTCTCGTTGTTGACGTGCTCTCTTCTTGCGAGTCCGCAGCTGGTCGTCCGCGACACAACGGGCGGAGAGTGGATCCGCATCGTCTACGACTTCGAGGAAGGCAGACCTTGGGATCCTTGAAGTTGGAATTCGGAGGTGCGGGAGTGAGCATCCCGGTGACCATCGGTATGGGAACAGGCCGGTATCCGGATCGTGATTCAGACAGCGTCGTGGGCGTCTCCCATGAGTCCTGGTTCAGCGTGGTCAGGAAGACGGAGGCGCAGACCGTCGTCTGGGCCGACGGAGGCTGGTTCGGCCTGGACAAGGCCGAGGTGGAGGTCTCCATGGAAGCTGCGATAGGAGGCACCGTATCCCTCTCCAGGCAGTGATTCCACTCCCGGGGGAGAAGCCCGACCAACCATGAAAAGGATTCGGATCTCGCGCCTCCTGGTGGGTCTGCTGCTCCTCGTTGCCTTCGTCCTGTTGCTCAAGGAGCGTGACAGCAAGGATGCGCTCGGAGGGCCGTCCCAACCGGACCCTGTCCCAGTCCAAGACGGCACGTCGTCCAGCCTGCCG
>JALUUN010000263.1 GCA_027021325.1 Planctomycetota bacterium | reverse complement strand
CGGCATCCAGGAGGTCGAGTACCTGCCCTTCCCCATCGGCAGCGACCACGACTCCTACCTGCCCCAGGGGGTCCCCGGCTTCTTCTGGCGTCAGAAGGGAAACCACAACTACACCTTCATCCACCACACCCAGAACGACACCCTGGAGAACGTCAACCCGGACTACCAGCAGCACAGCGCCAAGGTGGTGGCGGTGGCAGCCTGGCGCTTCGCGAACGCCGAGCCCATGGTGCCCCGGGAGGTCCTCATCCACCCGAACCGGAGCCGCGGGCCGCGCCAGGCGCGGCGCCTCGGCGTACAGCTCGAGGGCACCAGCCTGGCGGTGGCCGAGGTCCTGCCGGGAGGGCTGGCCGCGCAGGCGGGCCTGGAGAAGGGCGACGTCCTGGTGCAGGTGGACGAACGGAAGCTGGAGAATCCGACCGACCTGCGCCGGGCCCTGCGCGGCGGCGGGCCCAAGAAGCGCATCGTGGTGCGGCGCGGCGGGGAGACCCTGGCCTTCGACTTCGACTGGGAGGCCAGGAAGGCGGCGCCGGCGAATCCCTGAGGGCGGCGGCCGGGCCTCCGCCGGCGCCCGCTCCGGCGCGTTCCACGGCCGTCCCCGCAGCGTTCTATCGCGCCTCCGGCACTGCTAGGATCCGGGCCGCTCGCTCCGAGCCTCCCCCCGGATTCCATGACCTCCATCACCCGCATCCACGCCCGCGAGATCCTCGACAGCCGCGGCAATCCCACCCTCGAAGCCGAGGTTGAGCTCGAGACCGGCAGCCTGGGGCGGGCGGCGGTGCCCTCCGGGGCCTCCACCGGTGCCCACGAGGCGGTGGAGCTGCGCGACGGGGATCCGGAGCGCTACAGCGGCAAGGGCGTCCAGACCGCCGTCGGCAACGTGAACAACCTCCTGGGGCCGCGCCTGCTCGGCATGGACGCCGACCAGCAGGAGGAGATCGACCGCGCCCTCATCGAGCTGGACGCCTCCGAGGACAAGAGCGCCATGGGCGCCAACGCCCTGCTGGCGGTGTCGCTCGCCACCGCCCGGGCCGCCGCCGAGGACGCCGGCCTGCCGCTCTTCCGCTACCTCGGAGGGGCGGGGGCGAACCGCCTGCCGGCGCCCATGATGAACGTCCTCAACGGCGGCGCCCACGCCGACAACAGCGTGGACTTCCAGGAGTTCATGATCCAGCCCTGGGGCGCCCCCGACTTCGCCGAGGCCCTGCGCTGGTGCGCCGAGACCTACCACGCCCTCAAGGCTCTCCTGAAGGGCAAGGGCTACAGCACCAACGTCGGCGACGAGGGCGGCTTCGCCCCGGACCTGAAGAGCAACGAGGAGGCGGTGGAGCTGCTGCTCGCCGCCATCGAGGATGCCGGCCTGACTCCGGGAGCCAAGGACATGGCCCTGGCCCTGGACGTGGCCTCCACCGAAATCCATGCCGACGGCCGCTACCGCTTCGAAGGCAAGGAACTCGGGAGCGACGAGATGATCGCCTTCTACCAGGACTGGTGCGGGCGCTACCCCATCGTCTCCATCGAGGACGGGCTCGCCGAGGACGACTGGGAGGGCTGGGCGGCGCTGACCGACGCCCTGGGCGACGACGTCCAGCTGGTCGGCGACGACCTCTTCGTCACCAATCCGGCACGGCTCCTGCGCGGCATCCAGGGCGGTCAGGCGAACGCCATCCTGATCAAGGTCAACCAGATCGGGACCCTGACCGAGACCCTGCAGACCGTGGACCTGGCCCGGGACGCGAACTACCGTGCGGTCATCAGCCACCGCTCGGGCGAGACCGAGGACACGACCATCGCCGATCTGGCGGTCGCCTGCGGCGCCGGGCAGATCAAGACCGGCGCCCCCTGCCGGAGCGACCGGGTCGCGAAGTACAACCAGCTCCTCCGCATCGAGGAGTGGCTGGGGGCCTCGGCCCGCTACGGCGAGGCCCTGCCCCTCTGAGGGCCATGGCCCGGCGCCGCCCCGCCCCCGCCCGGCCCCTGGTCGAGGCGGCGCTGTGGATCGCGGTGGTGGCGGCGGCGGGCTTCGTCCTGCTGCCGGCCCTGGCCGAGTACTTCCAGGCCAGGCGCCTGGAGGAGCAGGAGCGGGCCCGCCTGGCCGGCGCCGAGAAGGACCTGGGCGAAGCCAGCCGCCTGCTCTGGTGGATGGCGCAGGACCCCCTGGGCGGGCGCAAACTCCTGGATACGCCGCCCGGCGCCGCCCGTAGGAAGGAAGCGCCGGCGGCCCTGGCTCCGGCCCTCAGCCCGGGCGCCTGGGAGAGCCGCGAGATCCCCCTCGCCGCCCTGCCCGTCCCTCCCTAAGGTGGGAGCCCCCGGCCCCAGCCGCCGGCCCGCGAGTCCATGACCGAAGAACGCCCCGATTCCTCCGCCGCCGGCGACCTGGAGGCCGCCGCCGGCTTCGCCCGCGCCTTCCAGGAACTGCGCCGCCAGGTCGGCCAGGTCATCGTCGGCCAGGAGGCGGTCGTCGAGGAGCTGATGCTGGCCCTCGCCGCCCGCGGCCACGCGATCCTGGTCGGCGTCCCCGGGCTCGCCAAGACCCTGCTCGTGAGCACCGTGGCCCGGGCCCTGGACCTGGAGTTCCGGCGCATCCAGTTCACGCCGGACCTCATGCCCACGGACATCACCGGCAGCGAGGTCCTGCAGACCGACCCGGAGACCGGCCAGCGCAGCTTCCGCTTCCTGGAGGGGCCGCTCTTCGCGAACATGATCCTGGCCGACGAGATCAACCGGACGCCGCCCAAGACCCAGTCGGCACTGCTGGAGGCCATGCAGGAACGGCAGGTCTCCGCCGGCGGCCGCCGCCACCCTCTGCCGGACCCCTTCTTCGTCCTCGCCACCCAGAACCCCATCGAGCAGGAAGGCACCTATCCCCTGCCGGAGGCGGCCCTGGACCGCTTCCTCTTCCTGATCCGCGTGGACTACCCGGAGGAGGCCGAGGAAGTCGAGATCCTGCGCCGCACCACAGGCCGCGAGGACGCCGAGGTGCAGCCGGTCCTGGACGCCGAGGGCCTGCGGCGGCTCCAGGCCCTGGTGCGGGCGGTGCCCGCCGCCGACCCGGTCCTCGACTACGCCGTGCGCCTGGCCCGGGCCACCCGGCCGAAGGACCCCGCGGCGCCGGACTTCGTGCGTCAGTGGGTGACCTGGGGCGCCGGCCCGCGCGCCTCCCAGAACATGGTCCTGGCCGGCAAGGCCCGGGCCCTCCTGCACGGGCGGCCCCATGTCGCCAGCGAGGACATCGCCGCGGTGGCGCCCTCGGTCCTGCGCCACCGGGTGCTCACGAACTTCGCCGCCGAGGCCGAGGGCATCGACGCCGACCGCATCGTCGCCCGGCTCCTCGAGGAGACCGACCCGCATCCGAGCGCCCTCGACGGGGAACGTGCCGCAGGCGTCGGATCCTGAACTCCTCGCGCGCCTCGAGCGCCTGGAACTCCGGGCCCGGACCGCGGTCGAGGGCCTGACCGGCGGCCGTCACGAGTCGCCGCTGCGGGGGGCGAGCACCACCTTCGCCCAGCACCGCGAGTACGTGCCCGGCGACGACGTGCGGCGCCTGGACTGGCGGGTCATGGCGCGCACCGACCGCGACATCGTCCGCGAGTACGAGGAGGAGACGGACCTCACCGCCTACCTGGTCCTGGACGCGAGCGCCTCGATGGCCTTCCGGAGCCTGGACTGGAGCAAGTTCGACTACGCGACCTGGCTGGCGGCGGCCCTGGCCCGGCTCCTGGTCCTGCAGCACGATGCCAATGCCCTGGCCCTGACCAGCGGCAGCGAGGTCGGAGCCTGGCTGCCGCCGCGCCGCGGCGAGCGCGCCTGGCGGGAGCTCCTGGAGACCCTGGAACAGGCCGCCCCCGAGGGCCGGGGCGACCCCGCCGAAGGCCTCCTGGCGGCGGCCGCGCGCCTGGAGCGCCGTGGCATCGTGGTCTGGATCAGCGACTGCCTCGGCGATCCCGACGCCGCCGCCCGGGCGGTCGCTCGCCTGCGGCACGCCGGCCACGACGTCGTCGTCCTGCGGGTCCTGGACCCGGCCGAGATCGAGTTCCCCTACGGCCGCAGCACCCGCTTCCTGCCCCTCGAGGACGGCGAGGCCCTGACCCTCGACCCGCGGGCCATCCGACGAGCCTACCTCGAGGAGTTCGAGGCCCACGGCCGCCGCCTGCGCCGGAGCCTGCGCGGCCTGAACGCCGACTTCCGCCGCATGCCCACGGACGAGCCCCTGAAGGCCGGGCTCGTGGAGTTCCTGGCGCGCCGGAGCGCGCGGCTGCGGAGGGCGGGGCGGTGAGTTTCCTGCGTCCGGAGTTCCTCTGGGCCCTGCCGCTCGTGGCGGTGCCCATCCTGATCCACCTCCTGAACCGGCGCCGCTTCCAGCGCGTCGAGTTCGGGGCCATGGAGTTCCTGCGCCGGGCCCTGCGCCGGACGCGGCGCCGGCTCCTCCTCGAGGACCTCCTCCTCCTCCTCCTCCGGACCTTCGCCGTCCTCTTCCTGATCCTCGCCCTGGCGCGGCCCGGCGCCGAGGCGGGAACGGTCCTCGCCGGCCGCCCGGCCCGCGGCGAAGTGGTGGTCCTGGACGCCTCCCTCTCCATGGACCACCGCTCCGGGGGCTCCAGCGCCTTCGAGCGGGCCCGGGGACGCGCTGAGAAGCTCCTCGCCGGGCTCGACGGAGAACGGGGCGACCGCGCCGCCCTCATCGTGGCCGGCCTCGAGGCCGAACGCCGCGCTTTCGGCGACCCGGCAGAGGTGCGTGCCGCCCTCGAGGAACTGGACCGTCCCGGAGCCGGCGGTGCCGCCCTGGCCGCGGCCCTGGAGCAGGCCCTGCGCAGCGCCGACAGCCTGGGGCGCGAGGGGCCGCAGACGGTGCGGGTGACCGTCCTCACCGACCTGCAGGCGAGCGCCTGGGACCTGGAGGGGCCCGAGGGCGAGGCCCTCCTGCGCGTGGCCCGGGCCGGCCACGCCCTGGCGCTCGTGGACACCGGCGCCCTGCGCCGCGAGAATCTCGCCGTCCTGGGCGTCGAGCTGGAGCCCCGCGAGCTGCAGCCCGGGGAGAGCGTCGAGGTCTCGGTGCGGGTGCGCCGCTTCGGCCCGCCGGGTGAGGCACGGCCCTTCCGCCTCTCCCTGCTCCTCGACGGTGCGCCGGCGGTCACCGCCGAGGAATCCCTCGCCGGTGGCGAAGAGCGCGTCCTCTCCTGGCCCCTGGAGGCCGCCGAGACCGGGATGCGCGGGGTCGAGGCCCGCCTCGAGAACGACGCCCTGCCCGGGGACGACCGGCGGGCGGCGATCCTGGAGGTGCGGCCGCCGCCGGAGGTAGTCCTGGCCGGCGTGCCGGCGCCGCTGGGCGAGCCCCCCGGCGTCCTGGAGGTCCTGCAGGAGTTTCTGGATCTCGGCCCCGAGGGACCGGTGCGCCTGCGCTTCGTCGCACCGGAACGCCTCGACCCCGCCTCCCTGGCCGGCGCCGGCGTGGTGGTCCTGGCGGATCCGGGGCCGCTCCCGCCGCGGGCCGTCGAGGCCCTGGCGGCCCACCGACGGCGGGGCGGCGGCCTGGTCCTGGCCCTGGGGCCGCGCACCCGCAGCGAGGTCTGGGAGTCCCTGGCCGAAGGCCTCGGCCTGGAGGGCCTGCGGGTCGGCGGACGCATCGAGGTCGGCGAGCCCTGGGCGCGCCTGCACCTCGAGGACGAGGAGCACCCCGCTCTCGTCCTCTTCGCCGATCCGCGCTGGCGGCCGCTCCTCACCGAGGTCCCCTTCCAGGCCTTTCGCGAGGTCTCGCTTCCGGCCGCCACCGAGGGCGGGTCGGCGGCGGGGTGGCGGGTGCCCCTTCGCTTCGTGCGGCCGGCGGCCGGAGGCGGTTCCGAGGATCACGGTCCGGCCCTGGCCGAGTTCGAGGACGAAGGCGGCCGCGCCGCGGTCCTCGCCGCCGCGCCCCTTCCGGCCTGGAACCTCCTGCCCCAGGTCCCCGGGGGCGCCCTGCCCTTCCTGCTCGAGCTCCTGCGGCATCTGGAACCCCGCAGCGGCCACGCCCGGGAGATCGCCGTCGGCGCTCCCCTGGAGGTCGAGCTCCCCTCCCCGCCCACCGAGCTGAGCGTCACCGACCCCGAGGGGCGGGTGCTGCTCGGCGCCGAGGCGGGACAGGAGCTCCTGCCGGGGGGACGGGTCCTGCTCCGCGCCGTGCCCCGGGCGCGCACGCCGGGCCTCTGGACCGTGAACGCCCGCCTCCTCGACGAGGAAGGGCAGGAGTTCCTCCTGCGCGAGCGCGTGGCGGTCCTGCCGCCCGAGGCCGAAAGCGACCTCGCCCCCCTGGACCCGGGCCGGCTGCGGGAGTTCCTGCCGCCGGACGCCAGCCTGGAGACCGCCGGCGCCACCCCCGAGGAGGACGGCGAGGCACCCGCACCGGCGCGGCCCCGGGATCTCGCCCCCACCCTCTACCTTCTGGTGGCCGCCTTCCTCGCGGCCGAGACCCTGCTCGCGGCCTGGATCGACCGCCAGCGCGGATGAGCCCGCTCCCCGTCCTCCCCCTCCTCCAGGAGCCCGCCGCCACCGGGGAAGAGGTGCAGCTGCTCTTCGAGCGCCTGCCTGAGGCCTGGGTCCTGGGGCTGGTCGTCGTGCCCCTGGTCCTGGCCCTGGCCTTCCTCTCCTACCGCAGGCCGCGGCGGCCGCGCCCCCTGCGCCGCCTCCTGGCCGGCCTGCGCATCCTGCTCCTGGCGGTCGCCCTGTTCCTGGCCTTCGGCCCCTACCTGCGCCACCGAACGACCCGCGAGGAGCCCGCGCCCCTGGCCCTGCTCCTCGACGACAGCGCGAGCATGGCCACCGAGGATCCCCTGAGCGGCGAGGCCCGGCAGGCTCTGGCCGAGTGGATGCCCGAGCCGGGCCCGCGCCCGGCCCGCCTCGAGCTCTTGCGAGGTCTCCTCCAGGGGCCGTGGCGGGCCACGCTGGAGGAGCGCTACGAGCTCCGCGCCTGGCGCTTCGCCGGCCGGCTCGCACCCACCGCCGCCGACGGCTCGGCCCTGGAGGGCCGCGGCGGGGCGACCGCGCTGGGGAGTGCGCTGCTCGGCATCCTCGCCGAGCACCGCGGCCGGCGCATGCCCGACGTCGTCCTCCTCAGCGACGGGCGCAGCAACCTGGGACCGGCGGTACAGGAGGCGGCGGCGCGCCTCGCTGCCGAGAACATCCGGGTGCACGCCGTGGCTCTCGGCGACCCGCGGCCGGCACCGGACCTGCGCCTGGAGCGGGTCCAGGTGCCGGACGTGGTCCTGGCCGGGGACGAGGCCCTCTTCACCCTGCGCGTGCGCGGGACCGGCGACCCCCTGCCCGAGGAGGTCGAGGTGCGCCTGGAGGACCGCGGCGGCCGCGTCCTGGCCCGCGGCCGGATCCCCCTGGCCGGCGAGGCCGGGAGCCTGGTCTCCCTGGGAGCGCGTCTGGACCTGCCCGGCGAGGAGCTCCTCACCGCACGGGTGGACCCCCTGCCCGAGGAGACGCGGCAGGGCGACAACGCCGTCGAGATCCCGGTGACGGTGCGCAACGTCCGGATCCGCGTTCTCTACCTCGACGGCAAGCCGCGCTGGGAGTACCGCTACGTCAAGGAGCGCCTGATCCGGGCCGAGGACGACGTCGTCGCCCACTGCTGGCTGGCCGACGCCGACCGCCTCTTCTCCCAGGAGGTGACGCCGACCTACCGGCCACTGCGGGAGGTGCCCGAGACCGTCGAGCAGCTGGCCGAGAACTTCGACGTCGTGATCCTCGGCGACGTGGACCCCGCCGACCTCGGGCCCGATCCCCTGACCGGGGCGCGCTTCGCCGAGGCCCTGGAGGAGTTCGTGCACCGCGGCGGCGGGCTTCTGTGTCTCGCCGGCCCGCGCGCCATGCCCGAGGCCTGGCGCGGGACGCCGGTCGAGAGCCTCCTGCCCGTGGTCCTCGGCCGCGAGCCCGACCCGGGGCTTCAGTCCTTCCGCCCGGTCCTGCCCGACCTCGGCAATCCGCACCCGGCCGTCCTCCTGGAGAACGATCTGGAACGCAACGCCCGGGTCTGGGCGAGTCTGCCGCCGTTGACCTGGTTCCAGCCGGTCGAGCGCCTGCGCCCGGGGGCGCGGGCCTGGCTGCTGCACCCCGAGCTCGGGAACCGCCACGGGCCCTATGCGATCGCCGCCAGCACCTACGTCCCCGAGGGCTGGGTGGCCTGGCTTGGAACCGACGAGACCTGGCGCTGGCGCGACCCCTGGGGCGAACGCTATCTGCAGAAGCTGTGGCGCGGGATGCTGCGCTTCCTGGCGGCGACGCGCCTGCGCAGCGGCCAGGGCCGGGCACGCCTGGACCTGGACCGCACCCGGGTCGAGGTGGGCGAGAGTCTGACCGTGGAGGCGCGCCTGCGCGACGAGGCCTTCCTGCCCCTGGACCTTCCCGAGGGCGTGGAGGTCTTCCTGGAAGGCCGCGGCACGCCCGTCCACCTGGCCCCCGTCGCCGGCGAGGCCGGGCGCTACCGCGGGCGCCTGCGGGTCGCCGCCCCCGGCCCCGGCGCCCTGGTCCTCACTGCCGACGGCCAGCCCGACGGCGAGGAACTGGCACGGGCACGCTTCGAGGCCATCCTGCCCTCGCGGGAGATGGCCGACCCGAGCCAGGACACCGCAGCCCTCGAAGCCCTGACCCGGCGCACCGGCGGTCTCCTTGTCCAGGCGCGGGACGCCGGCCGCCTCCTGGAACGCCTCGACGGGCGCGAACGCCTTTCGCGTACCCTGAAGACCGAGGACGAGCCCCTCGACGGGCGCCCGCTCCTCACCCTCTTCCTCCTGGCCGCCGCCCTGGAGTGGTGGCTGCGCAAACGGGCCAACCTCTCCTGAGACCGCACGCACCGGCATGCCCCGACGGTCCGCCCTCCTGACCGCCCTGCTCCTGGCCCCTCTGTCCGGGGCCCTCGGTGCCCAGGAGGGCGACCGCCAGGGGGTCTCGGTGATCGTGGACCCGAACCTCGCGGTCATGCTCGAGGACGCCCGCCGGCTCCTCGCCGACGGCAGCCACGCCGCCGCCATCGAGACCCTGCAGAAGGTCGTCGAGGCGCCGCCCGAGGTCCTGATTCCCGATCCGGCCGGCAACCGCTCCCTGTATCTCGGCGCCTCCATGCTGGCCCGGCGCATGCTCGAGGAGCTGCCGCCGGAGGCACGGGAGCTGCGGCGCCGTCTCCTGAGCCGCAAGGCGCGAGCGCGCCTGGAGGAGGCACTTCTGCCCCCGGATCCCGCCCGCCTGCGCCGGGTCGTGGACTGGTACCCGGGCACCGAGGAGGCCGAGCTCGCCGCCCGCGCCCTGGAGGAACTGCTCCTGGACCGGGGGCTCGTCGAACGCGCCGCCGGCGGCCGGCCCCTGGACGAGGTCCTGCCCGAGGCCTGGATCCCGGCCCTGCCTCCCGCAGGGCCCCGCTCTGGCCTGGAGGTTCCGGCCTACAAGAGCCTGGAGGACCCGCGCATCCCCCTGGTGCGCGCCGCCGGCTGCCGCTGGCGGTGGACCTTCCGCTTCGAATCCAGTCCCTTCCGTCCCTTCCACTACACCTACACCGGGCACCGCCTGGCCCTGGGCGGCGGACGGGGCTACCTGACCGACGGCCGCGAGGTCGTGGCCCTGCAGCTGGCGACGGGCAAGGTCCTGTGGCGCTATGTCCAGGATGCCTGGACCCGGGAGGGCGTGATGCTGCGCATGGGCGAGGTCATGCGCAACGCCTTCTCGCCCGACACCCTGCTGGCGCCGGTCCTGGCCGACGGTCTCCTGGTCGTGCCCTACCAGGAACCGGTGGCGGTCGGCCGCGAGGACGAGTTCAACCACATCTCGGTGCGCCATCCGATGCCCGCGCGCCGGCTTTACGCCTTCGACGCCGCCAGCGGCGAGATCCGCTGGCGCCAGGAGGTTCCCTGGCTCGGGCCGGGGCTGACGCGCTCCGAGGACCGGCCGGTCGAGGATCTCGTCGCCGCGCCCCCCGCCATCGAGAACGGCGTCGTCTATGTGCCGGTGTACTCGGCCAAGGGAACCCTCCACCTCTCGCTCCTGGCCCTGGATCTCCACACCGGCGAGGAGCTCTGGCGGACCTCCCTGGTCAGCGGACAGCGCGAGTCCAATCTCTTCGGCAACGTCCTGCACGAACTCGCCTGCGCACCGCCGCTGGTGCGCGACGGCCGGGTGCTGGTCTGCACGAACCTGGGGGCGGTCTGCGCCGTGGACGCGACGAGCGGCCGCAGTCTGTGGACGCGCATCTACGAGCGCACCGTGGTCCACACGCCCCAGAACGGCCACGAAGCCCGGCGCCCGGTTCTTTTCGAGAACTCCCCGGGGGCCGCCGACGGGGAGCGCTGGCTGTGCACGCCTACGGACTCCCCCTTCGCCCTGCTCCTGGACGCCGGCCGCGGCGAACAGCTGGCCTTCTGGCGCACCAGTCGCGTCGGCCGCGGCGGCCGCGGCGACAGCCTGCGGGCGCTGATCGCCCTCCTGCCTCAGGGGGGCTTCTGGAGCGGCCGCCGCGCCAGTTTCCAGCCGGTGGCGGGCCAGGCCGGGCTGGCCTGGCGGAGCCGGGACCTCTTCACCGACTTCATCGAGCAGGAAAACCTCTACGCCGGGGTGCTGGCCCGGGACGAACTCCTGATTCCCGCTGCCGACCACGTCCTCCGCCTGGACCCGCGCAGCGGCCGCGTCCTCGGCCCGGCCTTCGCCTGGGAGACCGAGGGCCTCGACGCCGGGCCGCTCCAGGCCGCACCCGGCATGCTCTTCGTCCTGCACCCGAACGGGGTAAGCGCCTTCACCTCGCCCATGGCCCTGGCCGAATTCCTGGAGGGTCTGGCCGCGGCCGAGGAGACCCCGGCCGAGGTCGGCGACCTCCTGCCCTTCCTCGAAGGCCTGGACCTCCGCGGCGAGCGCGCCACCGCCCTGCGGGTCGCGGCCGCCGCCCGCAGTCTGGCCGGGCGTGCGCGCAGCCTCGAGGCCGGACTGCGCCTGCGTCTGGTGACCGGCCGTGCCCTGCTCGACGCCGGCGAGGGCCGGGAAGCGGCGCGCGAGCTGGCCCCCCTTCTGGAAGACAAGGCCGCCGCCGCCGGGCCCCTGGGCTTCGAGGCGGCCCTGACGATCGTCGAGGCCCTGGAGGGCCTGGCCCCGGAGAGCCCGGCGGTGACCCGAGCCCTGGCCCGGCTGGAGAGCGAAGGCGAGCGCCTCGTCGTCCGGGCCGACGGGCGGCACGAGCCCCTGCGCGTCACCCTCGGGCGGCTGCGCTTCCTCCGAGCGCGCTCCGCCGGCAACGCCGAGGCCCAGCGGCGGGAACTGACCGCCCTCCTCCTCCACCCCGAGGCCGCCGCCCTGACCGACGCCGGCGGACGCCGCCTGGAGGACTGGGCGCAAGCCGAACTGGAGCTCCTCCTGCGCGACCCCGCCCTCGCCCGGAACCACGAGGAGGAGGCGGCCCGGCGCCTGGCCGCCGGGCCCGTGGACCGGAACCTCCTGCGTGCCTTCGAGGGTACCCGCGCCGTCGACGCCTGGCTGGAACGGGCCGCCGCCGGCGCCGCAGGCCGCGCCGAGGAAGTACGCCTCGCCGCCTGGGCCCGGGACTTCGCCCGCGACCGCAGGCGCTTCAGCGACCTCCTGGACCCGGTGCGTCTGCTGGGCCCGCCCGAGCCGCCCCTGCGCCTCCCCCGCGACCTCGAGGTCGTGGCCGCCGCCGCTCTGAGCCCCGGCGGCACCCACCCCGCCCGCGAGCTTCTGGCCGCCGGCCCGGTCCCGGACGGCGCCGGCGGAGAGGCCCTCCTGCTGGTGCGCGAGG
>JALUUN010000262.1 GCA_027021325.1 Planctomycetota bacterium | reverse complement strand
TCGAGCGCCTCGTCGCGCCTTTCCGCAGCGAGGATGCCGGCGACCTCGGCGGCACCGGGGGCCGGGTCTGGCCGGTGCTGCCGCCGGGCGGGGCGCCGGCCTGGTACCGGCACCTGATCTCGGGCCGCCGCAGCTTCTTCCTCGGTCCCTGGCACGACCTCGGGGCGGCGCCCTGCGACTACCCGCCGCGAGAGGACCGGCTGCCCCTGGGAGCCAACTGCGCCTTCCGCCGCAGCCTGCTCCGGGCCTTCCCCTATCCGGAGGAGCTCGGGCCGAACCGCGCCACCGGCCTGCGCGGCGGCGAGGACACCCTGGTCGCCCTGCGCATCGTCGAGGCCGGCTGGAGGCTGCGCTACGTCCCGGCGGCGGTGGTCCTGCACCCCGTCGAGCCCGAGCGTCTGGATCCGGATTGGATCCTCGAGGGCTTCTACATCCAGGGCCGGGAGATCGCACGCATGCGGCGGCTCCAGGGCCGGCGCCCGCCGCGTGCCGGCCGCCTGCGGCGCAGCCTCCTGCGGCACCGGGTGAAGGGCTTCCTCTACGGCCTCGTGGGCCACCCCAGGCGGCTGCGGCACCGCATGCGCAGCGCCTGGCTCCGGGGCATCCTGGACGAGCGGGCCGGGCGGCCGCCGCGGAGGCTGGCGTGAGCCGCAGGATCCCCCTCAGCGGCGTCCTCCTGGTCCAGGACAACGAGGACACCGTGGACGCCGTCCTCGACCAGCTCCTCTCGATCTGCGGGGAAGTGGTGGTGGTGGACGGCGGCAGCCGCGACTCGACCCCCGACCGGGTCCTGGCCCGGGAGCGCACCCGCCTCTACCCGCGGCCCTTCTCGGGCAACCTGGCCGAGCAGAAGAACTTCGCCCTGGACCAGGCCCTGGGCGAGTGGATCCTCCTCCTCGACAGCGACGAACTCCTCTGCCGCGAGGCCCTGGCCGGCATCCCCCGCTGGATCCGCTCTCCCTGGTGCCGCTGGTACAAGTTCGCACGTCTCTGGCTTCTGCCCGAGGAGAAGGGAGGCCCGCCACAGCACTTCCTCAAGAGCCCGCGGCACCATCCCGACTGGCAGCTGCGCCTGTTCCGCAACGCTGCCCCCTTCCGCTACGACCTGGGCCGTTCCCCGGTCCACCACAACTTCCCGAAGCGCGGGCGCGGGCGCGGGCGCAAACAGGCGGCCGCCCATCTCCTGCACTTCGACTTCCTCCTCAAGGACCGGGCCGCGCGCGAGGCCAAGGTAGAGAACTACCGCACGCTCGACCCGGCCTCGGAGGCGACCCACGCCATGTACCTGTGGGAGGACTACCCCGGAGCCGAGGCCGCCGAGCTGCCGGCCTGCGCCCGCGGCCTGGAGATCCGGGGCGGCACCGGGCCGGGCCCCGGCTAGGATCCCCGCCATGCGCCTGGCCCTCCTCGCTGGAGCCCTCCTCGGAGCCGCCGCCGCCAGCCTCCTGGCTCCCGGCTTCGCCGGCAACGGCCTGCTCCGGGAGCGCCTGCTCCTCGGCCTCGGGAGCGCCCTCCTCCTGACGGCGGTCCTGGCCCTCCTCCTGGGCCTCCTGCCGCCGCGCTTCCGCCCCCGGCGCGGCGGCGCCCTGCTCTTCGGCCTGGCCCTGGCCCTGGCTCCGGCGGCCGGCGCCTGGCTGCCGAAGGAGACCTTCGGCCTGCTCCTGCCTCTGGCGGCCCTCGGGGCCTGGCGCCGCGAGCCGCCCGCCCTGCCGGCGCCCGTCGCCGGGGCCTCGGTCCTGGCAGCGGTCCTCGGCCTCGCCGTCCTGGCCCTGCGGCCGACGAGCCTGGCGGTGGAAGCGCCCGGGACCCCGCTGGTCGCCGGCGGCCAGGGACCGGACGTGGTCCTGGTCTCCATCGACACCCTGCGCGCCGACGCCCTGACCGGCCCGCGCGAGCTCATGCCCCGTCTCCGCGCCCTCGCGGCCGAGGGCACCTGGGCCGAGTACGCCTTGTCGCCGTCGAGCCAGACGGTCCCGGCCCACTACACGATGTTCACCGGCCTGAACGTCCTGGGCCACGGCGTCTACAACAACCAGCAGAGCCTGGGCCAGGATCCGGTCCTCGCCGAGCGCTTCCTCGAAGGGGGCTGGCGCACCGCCGCCGTGGTCTCGAGCGCCCCCATGCGCGGCGCCAACGGCTTCGCCCGCGGCTTCCAGGTCTACCACGAGGCCCCCATCGCCCGCTTCGGCCCGGTCGAGAGCCTGTACCGCTGGGCGCGGAAGAACACCTGGGCCGGCTGGCTCGGGCTCGCCTCGCCTCTCGCCGACCCTGTGCAGCGGCTCCTGACCGGACGCGTGCAGACGCCCTGGGACGGCAACCAGGGCAACGGCCGGCACACGACGGACGATGCCCTGGAGATGCTCCGCCGCCTGCGCCAGGCGCCCTCGCCCTTCTTCCTCTTCGTCCACTACATGGATCCCCATGCCCCCTACTGCCCGCCGCCGGGCTACGCCGGCACCTGGGCGCGGCCGGATCCAGTGGCCGAGGAATACCGCAGAAAGGGCGGCGAGGTTCCCGACGGCGACTGGCGTCTGGCCAATCGCCTCGGCGAGGCGAAGCGCCGGGGGGAGAATGTCGAAGCGGGCATCGCCCACCTGCGGGACCTCTACGACGAGGAGTGCCGC
>JALUUN010000261.1 GCA_027021325.1 Planctomycetota bacterium | reverse complement strand
CGGGGCGGCGGAGAGAGAGCGCACTGGCCGGGAGAAGCGGGCCGGGCCGAGGCCCTTCCCGGGTTTCTTGCCGGGCGCCGGAAGCCGTCTATTCTATCCGGCTTCCCGCCCCGGCCAAGGTCTTCCTCGGCCGGAACCGCTGCCGGCCTGCACGCTCCCATGGCCCTCAAGCCCCTCAGCCCCCGCTCGCGCCACGGTTTCCGGGTCCGGGTTCCCTGCTCCACGAGCAACGTGGGCTCGGGTTTCGATGCCCTGGGAATCGCCCTGGACCTGTTCCTGGAGGCCCGCTGGAAGCCTGCCGAGCGCACCCGCCTCGAGCGGCGCGGCGCCCTCGCCGAGTCCCTGCTCAAGACCGGCCAGGATCCGGTGCTGCGGGGCATGCGGCGGGCGGCCATCCTCGCCGGCGCCCAGCTTCCGCCCGGCGAGATCCTGGTCTCCGCCCCCTTCCCCCCGGGCCGGGGGCTCGGAGCCTCCGGCGCCGGCCTCGCCGCCGGCCTGCTCCTGGGCGATCGTCTCACCGGTGCCGGCCTGAGCCGGGAGGTCCTCCTCGCGGAGGCGGTGCAGCTGGAGGGGCACCCCGAGAACGCCACCGCCAGCCTCCTCGGCGGCGCCCACTGGTCCTGCCCCGACGAGGACGGCCGCTGGCTCCACCATCCGGTGCGCCTGCACCGGGACCTGCGCTTCCTCCTCGTCATCCCGCCCTACCAGCTCGACACCCGCCGCGCCCGTGAAGTCCTGCCCTCCTCCGTGGCCCTGGCCCGGGCGGTGCAGCAGGCGCGGCGCACGCCCCTCCTCCTGGAAGGCCTGCGCAGCCTGGACCCGCAGCTTCTGCGCATCGGCACCGGCGACGACCTCCATGTCGCCCCCCGCCTGCGCCTCCTGGCCGGCGCGGACCGCATTCTCGAGGCGGCGCGCAAGGCCGGGGCCCTGGCCGCCACGCTCTCCGGGGCGGGTTCGGCCATGCTGGTCCTGGGCTCCTCGGCGGCGATCGAGCCCCTCGAGAAGGTCCTCCAGGCCCGGGTCCGGCGGCTCTGGGGCGAAGCCGGCCAGGTGATCCGGGCGCGGGCGCGCAGCGGCGCACCCGAGGTCCAGCGGGCCCCGGCCTAGGCGCCGGACCGCCAGGAGGCGGGCAGGAGGGCCAGGAGTTCCGCCTGACTGCCGGCGTGGCAGGCGGATTCGGCCACCCGCTGGCAGGTGTCCGGGTCCAGATCGCCGAGACGCGCCGGCAGGTCGCGGAGCAGCACCGAACCGACGGCGAAGGTGCGCGCCCCGACCCCCAGGAGAAGGGGGAGGAAAGCCGGCACGGCCAGGGACTCGCCGTAGAAGACGAGCTCCTTGCCGAGGCCCTCGGCCACCTGCTGGATCTTGCGCAGCGCCCGCAGGAGGGCGGGGTGCGGTTCCTGGAGCCGGCCGGCCACCAGGCCGTAGGGACTGCCGCGGTCGGCGGCCAGGAGGTGCTGGGCGAGGTTGTCCAGACCGACCAGGCCGAAGTCGGCCTGGCCCAGGAGCTCCCGCACCAGGAGCGCCGCCGAAGGCGTCTCGAAGACGACGCCGAGCTGGATCGGGTGGTCCGTGGCCACGCCCTCCAGGCGCTCCTCCTCGCGGGCGTTGTCCACGGCCTCGCGCAGGCTGCGCAGGTCGGCCAGGTCGCTCACGAAGGGGGCCGCGATCCGCACCTCGTGGCCGGCGCAAGCGCGGAGGATGGCCTGCATCTGGGTGCGCAGGAGCTCGGGACGCTCCAGGAGGAGGCGGCAGCCGCGCAGCCCCAGGGCCGGATTCGGCTCCGTCTCCGGATAGAGTTCCTGGATGCCGCAGCTCGCGTCCAGATCCGGAAGGCGCCAGGTCACCCGCGGGCAGGCCTGGACCACCTGGCGGTAGAGCTGGGTGAGGGAGTCGAGACGCGGCCGGCCGCGCCGCTGCAGGACCGGGAGATCGGTGCGGTAGAGGCCCAGGGCCTCGGCCCCCAACGCCACCGCGCGGCGCGCCTCGGAAGGGCTCGCCACCGCCGCCCGCAGCTCCACGCGGCTGCCGTCGCCCAGGCGGACAGGCTCGAGAACCACCCGGTCCTCGGCAGACTGCCGCCGGTCGAGGACGGCGCGCACCTGGTCCTCCGGCGGGTTCAGGATCGCCTGGCCGAGGTCGGCATCCACGAGGATGCGGTCTCCGGGCCGCAGGCGTGAGCGGATCTCGCCGACGCCGAGGAGTGCCGGCAGACCGGAGGCCCGGGTCAGGATGGCACCGTGGGTATCGAGGCGGCCGGCCTCGGCGACCAGGGCGACGGCGCCGTGCTCCAGGGCCTCGGTCAGGTCGCTGAGGCCGAGTTCGCGCACCACGAGGACGCCACCGCGCAGGTCCCGCTGGCGGCGACGGGCCGAAGGCCGCTCGCAGTGGCGCAGGAGACGGAGCGCGACGTCGCGCATGTCGCTGACGCGGTTGCGCAGCTTCTCGCTCTCCACCACCTCGAACAGGCGTTCATACACCTGGAGGGCATCCAGGACCGCCCCCTCCAGGCTCATGCCCTGCTCGATGCGCTCCCGGACATCGGCCTCGATGGTCGGATCCTCCAGCATCTTCAACTGGGCGTCGAAGACCTGGCGCTGCTCCTCGGTGAAGTGGGAGCTGAGGGAT
>JALUUN010000260.1 GCA_027021325.1 Planctomycetota bacterium | reverse complement strand
GGGCACCGCTCCCGGCCCCTGGAGGATGCCCTGGAGGAGCCCTGGGACCTGGTCCTGGCCATGACCCTCCGCCACCTCCTCGGCCTTCCTCCAGAGCTGCCCGCCGAGCGTTTCGACCCCGAGGGCCGGGACATCCCCGATCCCTTCGGGGGCGGGCTCACCGACTACCGGCAGATGGCGGCGAGCCTGCAGGAAGCTGCGGCCGCCAGGCTCCGCCGCTGGTGCTCCTGGGAGGAGGCCCGGCTCAGCGCCACAGCGCCCGGACCTGGTCCGGATCCCCGGCCCTGAGGAGGCGCTCGCGGAAGTCCGGATCGCCGAGGCGGCGCGCGACCTCGGTCAGGGTGCGGACATGGAGGAGCTTCTCCTCCCGCGGCACGAGGAGCAGGACCACGATGCGCGCGGGCTGGCCGTCGAGGCTGTCGAAGGCCAGCCCCTGGGGCAGGATCGCCACCGCCGCCACCACCCCGTCCAGCCCGGGCAGGGCGGCGTGGGGCACGGCGATGCCGTGCTCCATGCCGGTGCTGACACTCCTCTCCCGGGCCTCCAGGGCCTCCAGGGCCTCGGCCTCGCGCTCCACAGGAAGCCGGCCGGCTTCGACCAGCGCCCGGACCAGGGCGCTCAGGAGCTCCCACTTGTCCTTGGCCGCGGGACGCAGGAGAACGGCGCCCGGGCACAGGTGGTCGGCGAGGCTCATGGGGCGGCTCCTGGGCTCAGAGGAAGATCCAGGTGGCGGCGAAGAATACCGGCACCAGGATGGCCACGGAATAGAGCATGTAGCCGAAGAAGCTGGGCATCCGGACACCGCGCTCCTCGGCGATGGCCTTGACCATGAAGTTCGGGGCGTTGCCGATGTAGGTCATGGCGCCCATGAAGACCGCCCCCAGGCTGATGGCGATCAGGTTGGGGACCGGGACCCCGGCCACCAGGGCCTCGGTCGCTCCTGCCGCCGCCGCCTTGGCGCGGGCGGCCTCGAAGAAGACCACGTAGGTCGGCGCGTTGTCCAGGAAGGCGGAGAGCGACCCGGTGAGCCAGAAGAAGTGGTGCGGGGTGTCCAGGGGCAGGTCGCCGCCGCGGGCGTTCAGGATGGCGATGGCCGCCATCATGCTCAGGAAGATGCCGAGGAACAGGGCGGCCACCTCGAGGATCGGCTCCCAGGTGAACTCGTTGCGCTCCCGCAGCTCGGGACGGGTCGAACGGTAGGCGAGGAAGCCGATGAGGACCAGGACCGCGTCGCGGGTGAACCGCGGAATCAGGGCATCCTCGGTGGTCCCGAGCCAGGCCGCCAGGTTCTTGGAGGTCAGGAAGGCCACGGAGACGACTACGCCGGCCAGCCAGAGGAAGTTGTGCAGGCCGGCCAGGGACAGGGGCTCGATCTGCTCTTCGTCCCGCCGGTGCTCGGCCGGCGGCTCCTGGCCGTAGAGGATGGAATCGAGCATGTAGTAGAGGACCAGGAGGATGCCGATGACGAAGGCCCACTCCTTCCACAGCCCGAAGGTCCAGGTGAAGGGGACTCCGCGGAGGTAGCCGAGGAACAGCGGCGGATCCCCCAGGGGCGTGAGGCAGCCGCCGACGTTGCACACCGTGAAGATGAAGAAGACCACGGTATGGACCTTGTAGCGGCGTTCGCTGTTGGTGCGGAGGAGCGGCCGGATCAGCAGCATGGCCGCTCCGGTGGTGCCCATGAAGGAGGCGAGCAAGGAACCGATCGCCAGGAAGGTCACGTTGACCGCCGGCGTCGCCCGCAGGTCCCCGCGCAGGACGATGCCCCCCGAAGCCGTGTACAGGGCCCCCAGGAGGATGACGAAGGAGGCGTACTCGTGCAGAGTGTGGGAGATCGTGAGCCAGTCGCCCCGGTAGACGAAGTAGCCCAGGACCGGGAGCCCGCAGATCAGGGCCACGATCAGGCGGTTCCGGTTCTTGTGCCACCAGTGCCCGGCCACCAGCGGCAGGACCGCGATGCTGAGGAGCATGGCCGCGAAGGGGAGCACCCAGACCAGGGGCGGCGCCTCGCCATGCCCCTCGGAGAGGGCGCTCAGGAGGGGCGCCGGCAGCGGCGGCGCGGACGGGAGGACCGGGAGGGCGGACATGGCGCGGGTCTCGGGTTCGGCCGGGGCGGCCGCGGCGGGCCGGGCATCCTAGCCCCGCCCGGCCGCCGGGTCAGGAGGAGGCCGCCCTTCCGGGAAGGGCGGCGGCCGGCCCGGCGTCCCAAGGCGGGCGCCCCGCTTCCCGCCGGCGCGGGTTTGGGGGAAGCCCCCGCGGTCCCTAGACTTGGGCCCGCTTTCACCGCCGACCGAGGCGTACCCGACCCGATCCTGGAGTCACGAACCCGATGCTGCTGACGGCCGTCCCCTTCCTCCTGGCCGCCGCCCTGGCATTCCCTCAGCGCCCGGCCCCGGGCCAGGAGCCCGGCGGCGGCGAGGACCCCCTCGAGTCGGTCCAGGTGCCCGAGGAGGCGGTCCAGGACGAGGGCGACACCATCCTCCTCAACTTCGGGGAGACCGAGACCGGCGGCCTGACCCTGCGCCAGTTCATCAAGGTCTGCCAGGAGCACACCGGCCTGAACTTCACGCTGGACACCTCGAACACCGCCGCCCTGCAGGAGCTGGACCGCACCCAGGTGCTCCTCTACGGGCCCAAG
>JALUUN010000259.1 GCA_027021325.1 Planctomycetota bacterium | reverse complement strand
GCGGCCTGGATCTCCCAGTAGAGGCCGGGGTCCTGGCGGCGCAGGCGCTCCAGGGCGCCGAAGAGGGCCTCGCTCGGGGGCGTGCCGAGGGCGCGGAGGCGCTCCGGGGCGAGGCCGGAGTCCGCCGCGACGCGCCCGAAGGCCAGAAGAGCGGCGTGGACCGCCACCTGGAGGACCGCGGTGGTCTGGTCGTGCTCTTCCCCCTCGACTTCGACGAGGCGGGCCCCCTCGGCCCTGAGCCAGCCCAGCAGCCGGTCGCCGGCCGCACCCGGATGGCGCCGGACCACCGCCACCGGCCGGCCGGCGGGCCCCAGGTCCGGCGCGAACATGGGGTGCAGGGAAAGGGCCTCGCCGCCGTCTCCGGCCTCCTCCCAGGCCCGGAGCATGGGCGCCTTCACGCTCAGGACGTCGGCGAAGCAGGCGCCTTCCGGCAGGAGCCCCCGGCTCGCACGGAACAGGGCCACCGCCGGATCGGGCGGCAGGCAGGCCAGGAGCAGGTCCGTCCGGCCGAGCTCGTCCCGCAGCGCCGGCCCCGGCGCCGCCGGGTCCCCGGCATGGAAGCGCACCCAGGGCCCCTCGACCGGACGCCTCGAGCAGCCCGCGATCTCCAGCGCCTCGCCCTGCTCCGCCTGCCTCTCCAGGAGCTGCGTGAACCAGCGGCCGAAACCGCCGCTCGCTCCGCAGACCAGCACCCGGAAGGCGCTCACGGGTGCAGGACCGACTCGCGCAGGAAGAGGTAGTACATCCGGCCGCGGGCGTAGAGCTGGCCGGCCCGGGCCAGGAGCCGCTCGTCCCCGGTCCCGAGGAAGACGTCGCAGCGGCCCGCCGAGCGGATCGCCCCGCCCCGGTCCTGGTCCAGGGCGAAGAAGCGCTCCGGCCGGTGGACCAGCCGGCCTTCGGGGTCGTACTCGGGCAGCCGCAGTTCCACGAAGGCGAGCCCGGCCCGCGGGAAGGCCTCCTTGTCCGTGGCCAGGCTCCGGTAGGGCAGGACCTTCCGCCCCAGCGCCCCGTAGGGCCCGCCCTCCATGGGCTGGAAGAAGACGAAGGAGGGATTCTTCTCCAGCACCCGGTCCAGATCGCCGGGGTGCTCGCGGAAGTACTGGATCAGGCGCAGGAGCGACAGCTCGTGGCGCTCGATCTTCCCCTCCTCGATGAGGACCTCGCCGATGCTCACGTAGTCGTGGCCGTTCTTCCCGGCATAGCCGAACTCCAGGAAGCGGCCGTCGGGCAGCTCGACGATGGCCGAGCCCTGGACCTGGGCGATGTAGGCGTGGAAGGGGTCGCGCAGCCAGACGAGTTCGAGACCGTCCAGGTGATGGTTGCTCGCCAGTTCCGCCCGCGTGTAGTAGGGGACGACCCGGCCGTCCTCCCTGCGGCGGCCGAGGATCGCGCCGTCCTCGCCCTTCACGAGGTCCTCGGGCAGCCCGTACAGGGGATGGCGATAGACCCCGTCCGGCCGCAGGGAACCGGGGAAGATGGGCCGCAGGTAGCCGGTGAAGAGGACGTCGCCGGTGTTGTCGCGGCCGCGCGCCACCCAGACCTCGAAGTCCCGCTCCACCGCCGCGCGGAACTCCTCGGCCGTCCGGCTGGTCTGGAGGATCTCCAGGAAGCGCTCCAGGGACGCGACCATGCGCTCGTGGCTGATCTCCCCGTAGGGGAAGAACTTCCGGCTCGAGGGCGCGGCCAGGTAGTCGAGGCTGTTCAGGACCGCCTCCTGGAGGTTGCGCCGGTCCTGCCAGCCGACGGACCAGTCCGGCGGCGCCTCGCCGGCGGGAAGGGGGACGAGGCCGAGCTGACCGGGCGGCAGCGCCCGCCCGTAGGCCGCGAGGGTGTCCTCGCGGTTCGCGGCGCAGCCCGCGAGCAGAAGCAGAAGTGCGGCCCATCCTCGCCGGTTCCGGCCCATGCCGGGCAGACTAGCCGAGGGGAAAGGCGGAAGGCAAGGACGGACACCCTGGCGGCGCGGCTCCCGCTCGTCCCGCTCGGACGACCCTTGCCGCCCGCCGCGAGCTCGTCGCCGGCCAGGAAGCCGATGTGGGCCCGCGCGCCTCCCGTCCGGACGGCCCTTGCAGCCCGCCGCCGCCGCCGCCACCCTGCCGGCGATGCGCTTCGCGTACGAACGCTCCCTCCCCGGCGCCAGCCTGCGCCTCTTCTCCCTCGACAGCGAGGTCCTCCGGGACAACCCCCTCGGCGACCCCGCCCTCCGCCACTGCCCGGTCCTGGTGCCGGAGGCCGGCGGCGAGGGCCTGCCCCTGGTCCTGATCCTCGTCGGCTTCACCGGCTCGGGGCCGCGGGTCCTCAACGTCTCCCTCTTCGAGGAGAACCTGCCCGAACGCCTGGCGCGCCTCATGGCCGAAGGAACGCTGCCGCCGGCGGTCTACCTCTGGCCGAGCTGCGAGACCCGCTACGGCGGCAGCCAGTACCTGAACTCCGAAGCCACCGGCCGCTACGAGGACTTCGTCGTGGACGAACTCACGCCCCGGGTCGAGGAGGCCTTCGGCTGCGGCGGCGAGGGCCGGCGGCTCGCGGCCGGCAAGTCGAGCGGCGGCTACGGCGTCCTGCGCCTCGCCATGCAGCGCCCCGGCTGGCTCAGCGCCGTCGCCTGCCACGCCGGCGACATGGGCTTCGAGATGGGCTATGCCG
>JALUUN010000258.1 GCA_027021325.1 Planctomycetota bacterium | reverse complement strand
CGCCCATCCCGACGGCCAGCTCGAGTCGCGGCGCATCGCCCGGATTCCCGGACACGAGATCCACACCGTCCTGTGCGGGGAGCTGGACGCCGCCCACCCCGGACCGGAGGCCCTGGTCTTCACGAGCCCGGGCGGCATCTGGCGCGTGGCGCCGGCGGAAGGCTTCCCCGGCTTCGAGACCCGGCGCCTGGACGCCACGCCGGGCCGGATCCGCGACGCCCGGCTCCTGCCAGCGGCGCCCGGCGAGGCTCCCTGGATCGCCCTGGCCTCCCGGGCCGGCCGCCTGGAGCTGCTGCGCCTCGGCCCCGGCGGCCTCGAGCGCCGGACCGTCTTCGAGACCACGGCCGGCCTCGGCCGCCTGGCCGTCGGCTCCGCCGGACCGGCCGGACCCTGGGTCCTCTATTCGACCTGCGACGACGGCCGGATCCTGCGCCACGAGGGGCGGCCGGAGCAGGGCTGGAGGACGGAGACGGTCCTGGTCCTGGCTCCCGGTCCCCGGGGCGTGGCGGCCGGCCCCTTCACGGAGGATCCCGGTGAGGAGACCCTGGCGGTCTTCGGCTACGACGCCCGGGTGCGCCTCCTGAGGCGCGGCGCCGGCGGCTGGCGGGAAACGCCGGTCTTCACGGACCGGGACCGCGGCCACTGGCTGAGCGCCGCCGAACTCGACGGGCGCAACGGCACCCGGGAACTCCTCCTCTGCGGCTACGGAGGACGCGTCGTCCTCCTCGCCCGCCCTCCGGGCTACGGACTTCCGGAGGGGGTCCCGGTGGCCGGCGGGGCTTCTCCGGCTCAGGCCGGCTCCGGCGGCCGTCCCTGAGCCCTCAGGCGCTCGACGACAGCGGCCGCCGCCGCGACCCGCTCGGGGGTCGAGATCTCGTGCCACAGCCCCCGGTGGAGGAGGACCGGGGCGGCTCTGCCGGCGGCGAGGGCGGGCAGGACGCCGTCCCGGACCAGGCAGGCGGGCGTCGAGGCCTTCTCGAGAAAGGCGAGCCAGGCCGGTGCCGGCCGGGCGACGCCGGTGTAGACCGCCGCGTCCGGGCGTTGCGCCTCCCCGGCCTCCGCGCGGGGCAGGAGGCCGTGGATCCGTCGGCCGTCGTGCAGGAAGCCGCCGAAGGCGCGCAGGTCCGAGGGCGGGTGCAGAACCAGGGTGCCCGGGGGGGCGGCGAGGATCCGCCTCCAGGGGAGGTCCCCGAAGAACTTGGCGTTGACCACGAGATCGGGCGATGCCCCCAGCCGGCGGGCGGCGGCGGCCAGGGTGCCGCCGGTCCCGAGGAGTTCGGGCTCCTCCAGGAAGTCGAGGGCGGCGCCGCCGGCGGCCGCCTCGGCTTCGCGCCGGACCTCCTCCGCCCGCCAGTGGAGGTTCACGAGGAAGCGCCGGACGCCCGCCTCGCGCAGGGCCCCGAGGAGGAAGGCCAGGGGATGGACGCCGGCCACGGGCACACAAGCCTTGGCGTGGCGTTCGCGCAGCTCGCCCAGACGCGTGGCCCGGCCGGCCGCGAGCAGGAGGGCGCTCGGCTCTCTCATGCGAGCCAATCGGCGAAGCCCTCCCAGGCGGGAAGACGGTCCAGGAGTTCCCGGGCGCGGCGCCGGGCGCGCTCCTCGGGCCGCCGGTAGTCCTGGCGCCCCTGCACGAGGAGGCGGCCGAAGGTCCCCAGGGCCTTGAGGACGCGCTGCAGGGCGACGATCCGGAACTGTTCGAGGCTGCGGACGGCCTCCCAGCCGGCGGCGGCCCCGGCGCGGACGGCCTCCTCCTCGAGGCGGGCGGCCACCCCGGGCGGGAGGTCCACGTAGGCGTCCGTCGCCAGGGAGGCCAGGTCGTAGTGGACGGGCCCCGGGCGCAGGTCCTGGTGGTCCAGGACCACGAGACTTCCGTCCCAGCGCAGGAGATTGCGGCTGTGGAGGTCGCGATGCTGGACCTCGAAGGGGCCGCGCGCCGCCTCCCGCGCCAGGCGCCGGCAGAGGGCGTCCACCCGGTCGGCTTCGACCGGGCTCCAGGCCCGCCGGCGGAAGGCCTGCAGCCAGTCCTCGCGGAACCGGCGCAGTTCGCGCCGGAAGAGGGGCTCGTCCAGGGCGAGGCGGGCGTTCGGGTGCTCTCCGGGAAGAGGGCGGGCGGCCCAGCGCCGGCGCAGGGCCAGGACCTCCTCCCAGGCCGCGGCCTCCGGGGCGCGGCAGAGGAGACGGTCGCCACAGTCCTCGGTGAGCCAGGCCCCCGGCGCCTCGGGCCCGAGGGCGGGGACGCGGACCCCGGCCTCCCGCAGCCAGACCGCCGTCGCCCGCGGCGGCGGGTCCGGCGAGCGCACGAGCAGCCAGCCCTGGACGCGGGGGTCGAGGCTTCGGAAGTAGCGCCGGCTCCCGGCCTCGGGGGTCAGGGGTTCCAGGGGCAGCTCGCCGGCCAGGAGCCGGCGTGCGTCCTCGGGGGCCAGCGGCGGCGGAAGGGTCTCGGGCATGCCGACCGGCGCCTGGGCGTGCGGCCGCCGGGCGCGCCAGCCTAGCCCGCACGGGCGGGACCTCCAAGCCCGCCGCTGCGCCCTCCGGGAAACCCGGCGCCGGCCTCCGGCTATCCTCCATCAGGCATGGCCGTCGTCCCCCTGCTCCTCGCCGCCGCCTTCCTGGTGCCCCAGGGAGACGAGACCGTCCGCGAC
>JALUUN010000257.1 GCA_027021325.1 Planctomycetota bacterium | reverse complement strand
GACCGCGGGACTTCCGGGCATCGAAGTCGTGAGCTTCCGCGGCCTCGTCGTGGACTACTGCCGGGAGCACGGGCACCGGGTCCTCCTGCGCGGCCTGCGCACGGTCTCGGACTTCGAGTACGAGTACCAGATGGCGCTGACGAACCGCAGTCTCGCGCCGGAGATCGAGACCGTCTTCGTGATGCCGAGTGAGGAGTTCGCCTATCTCTCCAGCCGCCTCATCAAGGAGGTCTACGCCTCCGGCGGGGACCTCCAGCGCTTCCTGACCCCGCGCGTCCACGCACGCCTGCGCGAACTCCTGCCGTGAGCCGTGCCCTCCTCCCGTTGCTCCTGCTCCTGCCCCTTCCGGCCTCTGCCTGCGCCTCCGACGCCGCCATGAGAACCGTCGCCACCGAAGACGCCCCCGAAGCCATCGGCCCCTACAGCCAGGCCCTCGCCGCCGGCGGATTCCTCTTCACCAGCGGGCAGATCGCCCTGCGCCCCGACGGCTCCTTCGCCGGTGGCGGCATCGAGGAGGAGACCCGCCAGGTCCTGGCGAACCTCGCCGCGGTCCTGGAGGCGGCGGGCTGCGGCCGCGAGGACGTCGTCAAGTGCACGGTCTTCCTCACCGACCTCGAGGACTTCGGGGCGGTGAACGAACTCTACGGTGCCTGGTTCGGCGGGCACCGGCCGGCCCGGAGCACGGTCCAGGTCGCGCAGCTGCCGCGCGGCGCGCGCATCGAGATCGAGATGGTGGCGCGCCTTCCCGGCTCCTGAGTCAGGGGGCGCCGGTTCCGAGGCGCGCCTGCAGGGCCTCGCCGCAGATGCTGAGGCTCCAGAGGGTCGCCGCGAGCGCCGCGCCCGGAGCGGCCAGCAGCCACCAGCAGTCCACCAGGGGGTTCAGGGCGGCGAGCCCCTCCGCGGCCAGGGTGCCCCAGCTCACCGCCGGCGGCTCGACGCCGAGGCCGAGGAAGGAGAGGAAGGCCTCCATGAGGATCACCCGCGGCACGGTCAGGGTGCCGAGGACCACGGCCGCGGGCAGGAGGTTGGGCAGGACATGGCGGCACAGGATGCGGGAGGGGGGAGCCCCCAGGGCCCGGGCCGCCTGGACGAAGCCGCTCCCGCGCAGGCGCAGGGCCTCGGCGCGGGCCACCCGAGCGGTCGGCAACCAGAAGAGGAGACCCAGGGCGAGGAAGAAGATGCCCAGGCGGCCGACGCCCAGAGCCTCCAGCTCGGGCCGGTACTCGCCGGCCAGGGTCAGGAGGAAGAGGACGACGACAACCAGGGGCACGGACTCCAGGGAGTCGGCGGCGCGCATCATCCAGCGGTCGAGGCGGCCGCCGGAAAGACCGGCCAGGGCGCCCCAGGGCAGGCCGACGAGAAGCGCCAGGAGGCTGCCGAGGGCGCCGGTGAGGAGGGAGATGCGGGCGCCGAAGAGCAGGCGCGCCAGGAGGTCGCGGCCCTTCAGGTCGGTGCCCAGGAGGGCGCCGTCCACTCCCGGCGCCAGGAGCATGCGGTCCAGATCCACCTCGCCGGGGTCGCGGAGGGGCAGAAGCGGCGCCAGGAGCGCGAGCCCCAGGAGGAGCAGGAGCCAGGCCAGGGCCAGGGCCAGGGCCGGACGGGAGGCGCGGACCGCAGGCTTCATCCGAGGGAACGGACCCGCGGGTCCAGGCGCGCCAGGAGGAGGTCGGCGGCCAGGCTGAGGGCGCCGAGGAGGGCGGTGTAGACGACCGTCGCCCCGAGGACCAGGGGGTAGTCGCGGTTCAGGGCGCCCTGGACGAAGAAGGCGCCGAGGCCCGGGAGGGCGAAGACCTGCTCGATGACCAGGCTGCCGGTCAGGAGCCCTGCCGCTGCCGGTCCCAGGAAGGCGACGACCGGCAGGGAGGCCCGGGGCAGGACATGGCGGCGCAGGAGGAGGAAGCCGGAGACGCCGCGGGCGCGGGCCGCCTGCACCGATTCGGAATCCAGGACCTCGGCCGCCGCCTGCCGGGACAGGCGCGCCACCTGGGCGGCGACCGGCAGCCCCAGGCTCAGGGCCGGAAGGATCAGATGACGCAGGCCGCCGGCGGTGGCCGGAGGCAGCCAGCCGAGGTGGAAGCTGAAGAGGAGGATGCCGAGGCCGGCGAGGACGAAGCCCGGAAGGGCCAGGGTGAGGGAGCTCAGGAGTCTCAGGAGCCGGTCCGGGAGGCGGCCGCGGCGGGCGGCGGCGGCGAGGCCGGCGGGGAGACCCAGGAGCAGGGCGACGAGGAGGGCGAGGCCGCCGAGGGCGAGGCTGAGGGGCAGGGCCTGGGCCAGGAGATCGCGGACCGCGAGGCCGCGGTAGCGCAGGGAAGGGCCGAAGTCGAGACGCAGGAGGCCGGCGAGGCTGCGGCCGTACTGCTCCAGCCAGCTTCCCTGGAGGCCCCAGGCCTCCTCCAGGGAGGCGCGCACTGCTGGATCCAGGGCACGTTCCTCGTCGAAGGGACCGCCCCGGGTGGCGCGCATGAGGAGGAAGGCGGCGGCGTGGACCAGGAGTACGGTCGCGCCCCAGGCGAGGAGCCGGGTCAGAAGGCGCCGCCTCATTCTGCCTCCGGGGCCAGGGCGAGGCCGGCCCAGTCCACGACGCCCCGGAGGTTGCGTTCGAAGCCCAGCACCCGGGAAGAGACGAGTTCGGTGCCGGTCTCGA
>JALUUN010000256.1 GCA_027021325.1 Planctomycetota bacterium | reverse complement strand
TCCACGGAGTCGGGGTTCTCCTGGATCAGGGGCTCGACGACCGAGACGTCCACCCCGGCCACGACCTTGCCGGCGGGCACGTGCAGGAGTCCGGGTGCAGGAGCGCCTTCCTCCTGGGGAAGGAGCAGGGGCAGCAGGGTGAGGATGATCATGAGGATGCAGGGCTCACGGGCGCCGGCGCTCGGGCACCGGGCTGGACAGGGTAGCCCGGAGCCGGGATCCGGGCCAATCCGGGATCCGTCCTCTACGCGCGGGAATCCCGCCGTCCATGTCCGCTTGGCGGAGTGGCCGGGGGGCTTGCCCTCCGGGCCCGCAGATGCTCTAGACTGATCGCCGGCCGGGGTTTCCGGATTCCGGTCCGGCCGGATCCCCGACCCTGCCCATGACCCGAAGCGCCCCCGGACGGCGAGTGGCCATCGTCCCGCAGAGCCTGGATGGGGGGCGCCTGGACCGGGTGCTGACCCGGCTCCTGGGGGAGGTCTACAGCCGATCACGGCTGGTCCGCTGGATCCGCGAGGGGCGGGTCCGCGTGGCCGGGGAGGTCGTGGTGCGCGCCGGGAGCAGCGTCGCCGCCGGCCAGGAGCTGGAACTCGAACTGCCTCCGGAGCAGACCGCCCCGATCCGTCCGGAGCAGGAACCCCGGATCCTGCACCGGGATGAATGGCTGGCGGTCCTGGACAAGCCCTCCGGTCTGCCCATGCACGGGCGCTTCCCGGGCGACCGTGCGCCCTCCGTGGCCCGCTGGCTCGAGGAGCGCTTCGGGCCGGGGCTCCCGACCTTCCAGGGGGCGGAGCGCCCCGGGATCGTCCACCGCCTCGACCGAGAAACCTCCGGGGTCTGCGTGGTCGCTTTCGAAGCCCGGGCCTTCGCCGACCTGCAGCAGCAGTTCGCCGAGCGCACCGTCGAGAAGGAGTACCGGGCTCTGGTCTACGGCCGCCCCCGCTTCCGCTCCGACTGGATCGACAAGCATCTCGTCCGCGATCCACGTCATCCCGAGCGCGTGCGCACCACCCGGGCCACGGAGGGGGAGGGTGTGCGCGACGCCCTGACCTACTGGGAGGTCGTGGAGCGCTTTGACGGCTTCGCCCACCTCCGGGTCCAGCCGCGCACCGGCCGGACACACCAGATCCGCGTCCATCTCGCATCCCAGGGAATGCCGATCATGGGGGACACTCTCTACCGGGCACGCAACTTCGGGCCGGGCATGCTGCCGCCGGGAGCGCCGGCTCCCGGAAGGACCATGCTCCATGCCCGGACCCTCCGCTTCGAACACCCCGGCGGGGGCGGCTTCGTCGAGTTCGAGGCGCCCCTGCCCGAGGACATGGAGAGGCTGCGCGCCTTCCTCGCCGCGCACGCCCCGGCGCGGGGACCGGAGGGCTGGGCGTGAGGGGCGCTTCCGGCCTGCTGCCGCTGTTGCTGGCCGCCCTGGCCTCGCGGATCCCGGCCCAGATCGGCGGTGAGATCACCGGCTTCTCCGCCGTCTCCGCCGGGCGCGGCGGCGCTGGCGGGGCGCGCGGAGACAGCGTTCTCGACAGCCTGCGCAACCCCGCCACCCTCGCCTCCCTGCTGCGCCGCGGTGAAGCGCGGAAGGGAGAGGCGGATCTGCGTCTGGCCTGGACGCCCTTTTCCGGGGTCTCGGAGGACGGCCAGAGCTTCCGTAACGAGGATGCCTTCGGTGCGGGACCCTTCCTGGGCTTCGGGGCCGCCCTGGACGAGGACTGGGTCTTCGGGGTGACCCTGGTGCCGACCCTGGCGGCCGGTATGCGCATGCACCGGCAGACACGCCTGCAGGTGGACGACGCGGGAACGCCCCGCTTCCGCGACACGGTCATTGATCAGAACATCCTTCAGATCGGCCTGACGCCGGCCGTGGCCTGGCGGCGCGGCGCCTGGGCCTTCGGCGCCAGCCTGTCCTTGAGGCACACCCGCCTCGGCCTTCAGGGGCCGAACGAGATCAGCACCCTGGAGACCTTTCAGGGCGACTCCGGCCTCGGCGGGACCTGGGGCGAGGTCCTCAGTGGATTCCCTTTCTTCATCGACGACATCCAGGTGGAGTACGACGGCGACGCGGTGGGCGAGCTCTCCGCGGTCCTGCACCTCGGAGCGACGGTGGAGTTGCGTCCGGACACCGTCCTCGGCTTCTGGTATCGCAGCCCCTCCACGGCCACGGACCTCGAGGGCGAGGTGACCGTGGACCTGCGTCCCGAACTCGGCCCGATCCTGGACTTCTTCGGTCTCTCCTCGCTCAGCGAGTACGACGTCCTGATCCGGAACGTCCGCTTCCCCCAGCAGCTGGGCCTGGCATTCAGTCACGAGGCCACCGACCGCGACCGCCTGTTCCTGGATCTGGTCTGGACGGACTGGTCGCAGACCTTCGACGGTTTCACTGCCGTCCTCCAGAATCCCTCGAATGGCGACTTCGCGGATCTCGTGGGCGGGGACGGAAGCACGGACATCGACCTCGGGATCGCCTGGCAGGACGTCTTCTCCTTCGCCCTGGGCTACGAACGGGATCTCGATCCGCGCTGGACCCTGCGCGGGGGCGTGGGGTGGGCCGGCAACACGGTGACCGGGGATGTGGCGCCGGGCACCCACATCCTCAATCAGTGGGCCCTGAGCGCCGGCGCCAGCCTCTGGGGCGAGAC
>JALUUN010000255.1 GCA_027021325.1 Planctomycetota bacterium | reverse complement strand
GGGCAGGCGGCTCCCGGGTCGGGCGCCGGTCCCGGCACGGCCGCCGGGAGGCCGTCCCCGGGCGAGGGGGCCCCCACGGCGAGTCGCGCACCCGGGCAAAGGGGCAGGCGGCGGCCTCCCGACACGAGGGCCGCTTGGCTTCTTCCCAGATGGCGGGTCCGGGCGGGACCGTTCCTGCCCGGAGCTTCTCAAGGAATCCAGTTCCGGGCGCCCGGGGTGTGGATGCTCCAGCTCGAGGGGTCCGCCGGATCGGCGAAGGTCGAGGAGGAGGAGGGATCCTCCGGGCTCTGCCAGGCGAGGAGCTTGTAGTCCACACCGTCGGAGCGGTAGACGTAGCCCAGGCTGGGGCTCGTGGTGCTGGCGCGCAGGGGGTCGGCGGGCAGGGCCTTCATGTAGCCCGGCACCAGGCCGGGGATGTAGCCGGCCGGGCCGTAGCCGCGGCTTCCGAAGTCCGGCGCCTCGCCCCACCAGTTGCCGCCGGTGTCGGGATAACGCCCGAAGCGCGCCTTGTAGGTGGCGAGGGCCGCCTTCACGCGGCGCAGGTCGGCGGTCCGGATGGCGTCCCGGGCGTAGCTGCTGGAGTCGTCGAGGCTCGGGACCAGGATCCCGGCCAGGAGAGCCAGGATCGAGACCACGAGGAGCATCTCGATCAGGGTGAAGCCGGAGGAGGGACGGGACATGGTGGGGCACCCGGCGGGACTCCGGGCCCTCCACCCTCTAGCGGCCGGCGGGAGGCGCCGCTGGAGCCCCGGAGCCGCCTTTTCCGGGGGAGCCTAGAATCCGGCGCCGCCGGCGGCGGCCCCGGACACCCCCATGGAACGCTGGTCCATCCAGGTCGACAAGGAATACCTCAAGTTCTCCGCGGCCCACTTCCTCATCTTCCCCGACGGCCGCGCCGAGCGCCTCCACGGCCACAACTACCGGGTCTACGCCGAGGTCCAGGCCGAGCTCTCGCGCCATGGCCTCGTCATGGACTTCAAGATGGTGAAGCCGGTGATCCGGGAGCTCGTGGACGAGCTGGACGAGCACTGGATCCTGCCCACGGAGCACCCCGATCTGCATCTCCGGGAGCGCGAGGACGGCATCGTCGAGGTCCGCTACCAGGAGCGCTACTACGCCGCGCCCCGGGAGGACGTGATCTTCCTCCCCCTGAACAACACAAGCGCCGAGAACCTCTCGACCTGGGTCGGCCGCGAGCTCCTGCGGCGCCTGCGCGAACGCTTCCCCGACGTGGAGATCCAGGGGCTCCAGGTGGCGGTGGAGGAGACCCCCGGCCAGCGCGGCGTGTATCGCTATTCGGTTTGAGGCCGGAAGGCCGATAAGGAGGAGTGCGGGCGCGCCGATACCGGGCGGCCTGCGTCCCCAACCCGAAGCCGGCCATGCACTTGCCTTCCCGGCCCTCGCGGGCCTTCCTGTTCCTTCTTCTGCCCCTCCTGCCCCTGCTCCTGGCCGGGATCCTGGTCCGGCAGGGGGTGGAGATTCCCTGGATCGGGGACGGGCTGGACCGGATCACCGGCCGGCGCTCCCTGGAGGAGGCCCTCGAGGAGGCCCGTGCGGCGCCCCCGCCGGCGCTCAGCCTCCTGGCCGGCCGGGTTCTGGCGCCCGAGGGCGAGCCGGCGGCGGGGGCGGAGGTGCGGATCTGGCGGGTGCCGCCCGAGGAGCTTCTGGAGGACCCCTCCCGCGAGCCCGACCTCCGGCTGACCGCCGACGAGGAGGGCCGCTTCGAGGCGCCGGGCCTCGAAGGGGACTTCGTCGTCGAGGGGCGTGCTCCGGGCCTGCGCTCCCCCTGGCGGGCCGCCGGCGTCCTCGAGGCGGGCCAGCGGCGGGAGGACCTGGAGCTCGCCCTGGAGGCCACGCGCATGATCCGCGGCCGGGTTGTCGGGCCCACGGGCCGTCCCCTGGAGGGGGCGCGGGTCCGCGCCCTGCCCCTGGACCTGGAGGTCCTGGCCGAGCCCGAGGCAGGCCCGGGCGGGCTGCGCCTCCTGGGCCCCGCCCCTGGGGAGACCCGGACGGACGCGGAGGGCGTCTTCGTCCTCCATCCCCTCGCCCGGGGCACCTGGCGCCTGGAGGTCCGGCACCCGGACCATCCGAAGTGGACCGGCGTCCATCCCGCCGAAGGCGGGGACCTGGAGATCCGCCTGGACCTGGGGCTCGGTCTGGCGGGGCGGGTCCGCGACGAAGGGGGGCGGCCGCTCGCAGGAGCGGAGATCCTCCTGCGGAGCCCGGCTGAGGAGCGTCGCCTGGAGAGTGGAGCGGACGGCCGCTTCGAAGTCTTCGGTCTGGAGCCGGCGGAGAGCGCCGACCTCGTCGTTCAGGCGCCGGGTTTCGCCCGGGCCTTCCTCGGGGGGCTGCCACTCCGGCGCCGGGATGTGCAAGAGACGGTCGTGGACCTGGAGCCGGGCTTCACCCTGGCCGGTCGGGCCGTGGACCCGAACGGGGAGCCGGTCGCCGGGGCTCTCGTGGAGCTCGAGACCGGCCGCCGCACGCCGGAAGGCCGGCCCTGGGAGGAGGCCGTGGGCCTCGCCTCCACGCGCACCGACGAGGACGGGCGCTGGGCCTTCGAGGGCGTTCCCGCGGGCGGCCTGCGCCTCGTCTTCCACGACCCGGAGAAACCGGTCCTCACCGAGGAGCGGGTCGTGGCCGCTTCCGAGG
>JALUUN010000254.1 GCA_027021325.1 Planctomycetota bacterium | reverse complement strand
CCGGATCCTGGCGCGGGTCCGCGCCGGCGCCCCCTTCGAGCGCGCCCTCCTGGACCTCACCGGGCTCAGCCAGATCCAGCACGAGCAGGAACTCCGTGCCGAGCTGCGCTCGCTCGCGGCCCTGGCTGGCGATCTCTACGAGCAGATCTTCCTGATCCTGGCCCTGCTGCTCGTGGTCCTGTTCCCCTTTGCCATGCGCCGGCGGCGCCGGCGGCGCCAGGAGTTCGAGGACCGCTGGGCGCGCCAGGAGCGCACCGACGATCTCGACCCGGTCCTCGCGAGTGGACAATGGCAGGAGCCGGGGGACGGGAATGCCGAGGCCGAACCCCTGGACGACTGGGTGGACGAGGAGTGGTAGCGAGCGGCGGTGCACCGAAGAAGAGACCGCTGGGCAAGCGCCTGCGCCGGGCCCTGGTCCGCTTCCTGGCCGGCGCCCTGGGACCCCTGGTCCTGCGGGCCCTCGCCGGCAGCTGGAAGGTGGAGCGCCTCGGCGAGGAGCACTGGGACCGGTCCACCGCGGCCGCGGGTGGGCGCCGGCCGGTCTTCTGCCTGTGGCACCGGGACATTCCCGCAGGCGCCAGCCTGCACCGGCGGCGCGGGCTGACGGCCATGATCAGCCGTCACCATGACGGTGAGGTCATTGCCCGGATCATCGAACGTCTCGGCTACCGCACCGCCCGCGGCAGCAGCCGGGACGGCGGCGCCGCCGCCCTGCGCGCCATGCTGCGGGAACTGCCGCAGCAGCACGGCCTGGTCCTGACCCCGGACGGCCCGCGCGGCCCGGCGGGCGTCGTCGCCCCGGGAGCGATCTTCCTGGCGGCCCTGACCGGACGCCGCCTCATCGCCACCGGTTTCGCTGCCGACCGCGCCTGGCGTGCCCGCTCCTGGGACCGGATGGTCGTGCCGCGGCCGGGAGCCCGGGTCGTGGTCGTGTACGAGGAGGGGATCGAGGTGCCACGCGAGGCCCTGCGCGACGAGGCCCTCCTGGAGCAGGCCCGTGAGGACCTGCGCCTGGCCCTGGAGCGGGCCCATGAACGCGCGCGGACGCAGCTCGAGGAGGCCGCGCCGTGAATGCCACCCGCGTCCATCGCGTGGAGCCTTCCCGGATCCGGGAGATCGAGGAGCGCCTGACCCGCGCCGGTTACCAGTTCCGGCGCCCGCCGGCCCACGCCCGCTTCCAGGCGCGCGGCGAGGGTGTGACAGTGACCCTCTACCTCTCGGGCAAGCTCGTGGTCCAGGGCCGGGGGGCGGAGCTCTGGGGAGAGCGCTACCTGGGCGGTGCGGCGGCCGCTGAGCCGGCGCGGGCGAAGCGCAGTGCCCGCGAAGAGATCGCCTCCCCCCTGCCGGCGGCGCTCCTGGGCTCCGACGAAGCGGGCAAGGGCGACACCTTCGGCCCCCTCGTGGTGGCCGCCGTGGCGGTGGACGAAAGGGCTCTCCTGGACTTCGACCGCATGCGTCTGGCCGATAGCAAGACCCTTTCCGAGGAACGGGTCCGCATCCTGGCGCCGCAGATCCGCGAACGCGCACCCTCCCGGGAGCGGGTGCTGGCGCCCGCCGACTACAACGAAGCCCGTCACCGCCACGGGGACAACGTCAACCATCTCCTCGCGGCCCTGCACGCCGAGCTCCTGGAGGATCTGTACCGGGAGACGGGCTTGAAGACGGCGGTCGTGGACCGCTTCGCCGGTGAGCAGCCGGTGCGCCGGCTCCTGGGCGAGCGGGCGCCGGAACTGGAGGTGCACGAGGTCCCCCGCGCCGAGGAGATCCTGGCCGTGGCCGCGGCCTCGATCCTGGCCCGCGACCGGTTCCTCGAAGGACTGCGCGGCCTGGAGGAGGAGTGGGCCGTGGACCTGGCCCGGGGCAGCGGACCGCCCGCCGCCAAGGCCTTGCGGCGCTTTCTGCAGGTGCACGGGCCCGGGCCGCTGGAGCAGGTGGCGAAGCTTCACTTCCGCAACGTCCAGGCCGCCCTCGAGGCCCACGGACGGGGCTAGCCCGGAGGGGAGGGGATCCCGAAGATGGGGCGGATGGCCTCGCCCGAATCCGGCTTCCTCCCGCTACGGATCGCGATTCTCGTCGTTTCCGATACCCGTACTCTGGAGACCGACACCTCCGGTGCTCTTCTCGAAGAAGGCTTCCGGCGCGCCGGCCACGAGGTGGTGGAGCGCCGCATCGTCCCCGACGACGTCGAAGCGATTCGTGCCTGGGTGACGGAGACCGCGGAGCGGGCCCGGGTCCTTGTCGTCACCGGAGGGACCGGGGTGACCCGGCGGGACGTGACCCCCGAGGCCGTCGAGACCCTCTTCGAGAAGCCGCTCCCCGGCTTCGGCGAACTCTTCCGCTGGCTGAGCTACGAGGAGATCGGGAGCGCCACGATCCAGAGCCGGGCGACCGCGGGCGTCCTGCCCGGCGCCCGGCTCCTCTTCGCTCTCCCGGGCTCGCGCAATGCCTGCCGCCTGGCCCTGGACCGGATCCTCCTGCCGCAGCTCGACGCCCGCACCCGCCCCTGCTCCTTCGCCGGCCTTCTGGAGCGCATGGAGCGGGATGAGGGGGAGCCGAATTGAATCTGGCCCCGACGGCTGGAGCAGGATCCGGCGCGGAACGGTAACCCGCGGCCCCCGAGGCCGTCTCCTCCACGGGCGGGGTCTCCCGGCCT
>JALUUN010000253.1 GCA_027021325.1 Planctomycetota bacterium | reverse complement strand
CGCCCTCACGGAGGACCGGCTGCTCCTGCCCCTGCCGGGCGGCGGCTGGGACCGCCTCGACGGCTGGCTCCTGGCCTGGGAAGAGGACGGCCTGCGTTTCGAGGACGCCGCCGGGGCGCGGCACTTCCCCTGGGAGCGCGTGGCGGCCCTCGATCTCGTGGACGAGCCGGTGGAGGGGGAGGAGGCCCCGGTCTGGCTGCTCCTGCGCCCGGCCGGCCACCTTCCGGTGCGCGTCCTCGGTGCCGGTCCGGAAGGGCTGCGGGTGGCCCTGCCCTGGGGAGGCGCCCTCGAGATCGCCTGGGAGCAGGTCGCGGGCCTGGCCCGCAAGGGCGGCGGGGTCACGGAGCTCGACCGCCTGCCCCTCCTGGAGCGGACCGGGCCCGAGTCCCCGGTCCTCGACTGGCGGCCGCGCGTCGGCCGCAGCATCAGCGACCGCCCGCTCCGCGCCGGCGGTCGGGTCTGGCCCACGGGCTTCGGGACCCGTGCTCCCGCCCGGATCCGCCTGCGCCTGCCGGAGCCGGGCCTGCTCCTCGTAGCGATCGCGGTGGACGACGAGGTCCTGGGCGCACGCAGGCCCTCCCCGGTCCGTTTCCGGATCCTCCTGGACGGGGAGCGCCTGCACGAGAGCCGGCCCCGGAGCGCCGGCGAGGAGCCCGTGTGGCTCCGCGTCGCCCTGCCCCGGGCCGGCATCCTGACCCTGGAAACAGAGCCCGCCGGGCCGCTTCCCTTCGGGACCCACGGCGACTGGCTCTGTCCGCTCCTGGTCCCGGAGGCGGCGGGGCGTCCCTGAGGGCGTTTCGCGTCGGCCCGGCGGGGCGAGGCGGGATTCCTTCCGGGCGGGGGCCTGCGCCGGCCCTCAGGGGTCGCCTGCCCGGGCCCCGGGTTCGCCGCCCCGGGCCGCCTCCTCTCCGCCGGCGGGCGGGGCGTAGCGCGGATCGTGGAAGGAGATCCGGTCCTTGCCGGCGCGCTTCGCCTTCTTGAGTTCCTCGTTGGCGAGGAGGAAGAGCGCCCGGGCCTCGGCCAGGCCCTGCCCTTCGAAGCAGGCCACGCCGATGCTGCAGCGCAGGGCCACCTCGTCGAGTTCCGCTTCCGCGGGAGCCTCCAGGCGGGTGCGCCGGGCCAGCCGCCCCAGGCGGCGGGCCACCAGGACGGCGCGGTCCAGGCGGGTGTTCGGCAGGAGGACGCCGAATTCGTCGCCGCCCAGGCGGGCGGCGATGTCGATGGAGCGCAGCCCGCGGCGCAGGACCGCGGCCAGCTCGCCCAGGACCCGGTCGCCGAACTCGTAGCTCGAGCGGTCGTTCACCGCCTTGAAGTCGTCGAGGTCCAGGAGCAGGAGGCTCAGGGGCTCGCCGTGGCGGCGGCTGCGCTCGAACTCCTCCTCCAGGCGGCGGCGGAAGAAGCGGTCGTTGAAGAGGCCGGTCTTGTGGTCGCTGAGCAGCTGGCCCTCGAGACTGCGCAGGCGGTCGCGGAGCTCGGCGGCCTCGCGGCGGCGGCGGAGCAGGGCCCGGAGGCGGGCCTGGATCTCGCGGAGGTCCGTGGGGTCGGCGGTCCAGTCCGCAGGCAGACCGAGTTCCCGCAGCAGGGGGTCGGCGGCCGAGGCCGCGGCGCCCCTCCAGGGCAGGAGGAGGAGCGCCGGCCCGCGGGCCTGGAGGAGAGGGGCCAGGATCTCCCATTCCAGGGATTCCGGGTCCAGGGTCAGGGGCAGGATCAGGACCGCTTCCGGGCTCTCCTCGCGGAGGGCGGCCGCCGAGGCCTCCAGATCGGCCGCGGACCGGACAGTCCATCCCCGCCCCGCCAGGGCGGCCCGCAAGGGGTCCACGGGCTCGCGCCGGTGGTTCAGGAGCAGGATCCGCCGGGGCGGACCGCCGCCGGGCTCGGGGGAGGGAAGCATCGGAGGGGGACAAAGGCATTATGGCCCGGAATAGGAATCCGGAAAAAAGAAGCTTCCCGCCGGCGGCGGGTCCGGGAAGGGCCTCGGAGGCGGTTCTAGCGGCCCCCGGGCGGCGGAACCAGGGGCGGGGACCGGGCCCGGCGGTCGCTCGCCCGCGGTTGACGGCGCTCCCGGGGCCGGTAGAATCTTCGCCCCCGTTTCCGGCCCGGAGGCCGGAGATTCCTTCGATCCCCCTGCGCGCAAAGCCCTTTCGGAGCCGCCGCCGTGCCGGAACTGTCCGTCCAGGCCCTCGTCGAGGCCGGTGCCCACATCGGATGCCGGGTTTCCCGCTGGAACCCGAAGATGGAGCCCTACATCCTCGAGGCCCGCAACCGCATCCACATCATCGACCTGCGGCAGACGATCCGCGGCATCCTCCGCGCCCGGCACTTCCTGCGGGAGCTCGTGGGCAGCGGCGAAGACGTCCTCATCGTCGGCACCAAGCCCCAGATCCGAAGCGTCGTCGTCCAGGCCGCCGAGCGCACCGGCATGCCCTATGTGGACGACCGCTGGATCGGCGGGACGCTCACGAACTACGAGGTCATCGGCAGCCGCATCTCCTTCCTCGAGGACATGGAGAAGAAGGAGGCCGAGGGCTGGCTGGACACCCTCTCGAGCAAGGAGGCGGCGCGCTTCCTACGCCAGAAGCGCAAGATCTGGCGCAACCTGCACGGCATCCGGGAGATGTTCCGCCTGCCGGGGGCGCTTCTGGTCCTCGATCCGAAGACCGAGGCCAACGCCGTCCGCGAGGCCGCGCGCATGGGCATTCCGGTCGTGGCCGTCGTGGACACCGACGGCGACCCGGATCCCGTGGACATCGTGATCCCGGCCAATGACGACGCCATCCGCTCGGTGACCCTGATCCTGGAGCACCTGGTCGAGGCCATCGAGGAGGGCAAGCGCCTGCGCAAGGAGCGCGGCACCGAGGTCAGCCCGGAGGAGGCCCGGGCCGCAGCAGCGCAGCCGGTGGCCGTGGCACCGACGCCGAAGCCGCGCAGCGCCGGCCGCCCGCGGCCGAAGCCGGGCGACCTGATCGCGCCGAGCGGTGTCTCCGGACGGGTCGAGATCACGCCCATGGAGGAGGAGAAGTCCGAGGCCCCGGCCCCCGCGACGCCCTCCGAAGCGGCGCCCGAGGCGGCGCCGCAGACTCCGGCCTCCCCCGAAGGCGGGGAGGACGGCCCCTCCGAGCGGAGCTGAAGCCTCCGCCGGAACCGCAGCACCGGCCCGGCCGTCGCGGCCCGGGGACCGGACCCTCCCAGGACCCCATCCCTTCCTCGCCCGAGATGACCGAGATCACCGCTTCCGCCGTCGCCGCCCTGCGCCGCAAGTCCGGCGCCGGAATGATGGACTGCAAGAAGGCCCTGGCCGAGGCCGGCGGGGACGAGCAGAAGGCCATGGAGATCCTGCGGCAGAAGGGTCTCAAGACCGCCGACAAGAAGGCCGGGCGCTCCACCGGCGAGGGCCGGATCTACGCTTACATCCACCACAACCAGAAGGTGGGCGTGCTCCTGGAGGTGGTCTGCGAGACCGACTTCGTGGCCCGCGGCGAGGATTTCGAGAACCTGCTCAAGGATCTCGGCATGCACATCGCCGCCGCCGTGCCCAGCCCGCTGGCGGTCGAGGCCTCGGGCATTCCCGAGGAGGCCGTCGAGGCCGAGCGCCGGGTGATGCTCGGCGCCGAGGACCTCGCGGACAAGCCGGCCGAGATCCAGGAGAAGATCGTCGAGGGCCGGGTCCGGAAGTTCATCCAGGAGCGCGCCCTTCTGGAGCAGGAGTTCGTGAAGGATCCCTCGAAGACCGTCGGCGACCGCCTCAAGGAGGTGATCGCCAAGGTCGGCGAGAACATCCGGATCCGCCGCTTCGTCCGGTTCGAACTCGGGGAGGGGGAGGAGTAGGCTGTCGGGCCAGGAGCCTGCGCCGTGACCTCCACCCCGACCGACTCTCCCTCTGCCCGCCCTCGGGCCCGACGCCTGCTCCTCAAGGTGAGCGGCGAGGGCTTCGCCCGCCCCGGGGAGAGCGCCCTCGACCTGGAACGCGCCGCGCGCCTCGCCGCGCAGCTGCGCGAACTCACCGCCGACGGCGTGCAGGTGGCCTGCGTCATCGGCGGCGGCAACATCCTGCGCGGCGGCCAGACCGACCGCCACGGCATCACCCGCGCCACCGCCGACTACATGGGCATGCTGGCCACGGTCATCAACGGCCTGGCCCTGTGCGATGCCCTGGAGTCCAACGGCGTCATGGCCCGGGTGATGTCGGCCGTCGACGTGCACAAGGTCTGCGAGCCCTTCATCCGCCGCCGCGCCCTGCGGCACCTGGAGAAGGGGCGGGTCGTGATCCTGGTCGGCGGCCTGGGCGCACCCTACTTCACCACCGACACCACCGCCGCCCAGCGTGCCGTGGAGCTGGACTGCGACCTGCTCCTCAAGGCGACCATGGTCGAGGGCGTCTTCGACCGCGACCCGAAGCAGGATCCGGATGCGGCCCTCTTCCGGGACCTGAGCTTCGATGAGGTCATCCGGCGCCAGCTCCGGGTCATGGACCAGACCGCCTTTGCCCTGTGCCGGGAGAACAGCCTGCCGATCGTCGTCTTCGACATGAACGCCGAGCGCGGCGTGGTCCGCGCCGCCACCGGGGACCCCATCGGAACCCTCATCCACAACTGACATGGCTTCGCCGCTGCAGCCCTTCCTCGCCTCCGCCCGCGACCGCATGGAGAAGTCCCTGGAGCATTTCATCCAGGAGACCCGCGGCATCCGCACCGGGCGTGCCTCGGCCGGCCTCGTGGAGGGCATCCGTGTGGACTACTACGGGCAGAAGAGCCCCCTGAACCAGATCGCCACGATCACCGCCCCGGACCCCCGGAGCCTCGTGGTCAAGCCCTTCGACCCCTCGTCCCTGAAGGACATCGAACGCGCCATCGTCTCCTCGGACCTGGGGCTGACGGCCTCCGTGGAGGGCAAGCAGATCCGCATCGCCGTGCCGCCCCTGAGCGAGGAGCAGCGTCAGAAGCTGGCCGCGCGCTGCAAGAAACTGGCCGAGGAGGCCAAGGTCGCCATGCGCAACGTCCGCCGCGACGTCCTCAAGGAGGTCGAGCAGGCCTGGCGCAACCGCGAGGGTGAGGTGACCCTCACCGAGGACCATGTCGCCGAGGCCAAGGAGGAAGTCACGAAGGTCCTCCACGAATACGAGAAGAAGGTGGACGGGGCCCTGGAGGCCAAGACCCGGGAGATCCTCGAGGTCTGAGGTGCTCCGGGAGGCCGGCGGCCTCCCCGGGGGCGTAACTCAATCGGTAGAGTAGCGGGCTTTTAACCCGTAAGTTGAAGGTTCGAGTCCTTCCGCCCTCACCAGTCCGGCCCGGCGCCCGTACGCCGGGCCGCTTCCCTTTCCAGGCGGGCGCCCTGGGTGGTGCCGCGGCGGCGGAGTTCCTTCTCGATGGCGGCGTGGAGCTGCTTCGGCGAGGGCCAGTCCCGGGGCGCGAGGAGCTCCGCCTCGGGGGCCGCTGCCGCCAGACGGTGGACCACGGTCGAGGCGGGCAGTTCCTCCAGGGCGTCGGCGGCCGCGCGGACGTAGTCCTCCGGGCGGCCGGGGAGGAAGCGCCCCTGGCGCCACCAGGCGGCGAGCTTCGTGCGCCGGAGGACCAGGAGGTGGTGGAACTTGACACCCTGGACGCCGGCCTGGCGCGCCTCGCGGACCTGCCGCAGGAGGGTGTCGGGAGCGTCGCCGGGGAGGCCATGGATCATGTGCGCCACGACGCCGAGACCCCGGGAGCGCGCCAGGGCCGTGGCGCGGTGGAAGTTCTCCAGGCGGTCGTGGCGGCCGATGAGCTTCTGGACCCGGTCGTCGGCGGTCTCCAGGCCGAACTCCACCCAGATCTCGGAGAAGGCGGGGGCGTGGAAGGCGAGAAGCTCGGCGGCCTCGGCGGAGAAGCAGTCCGGGCGCGTGCCCACGGCCAGGATCGGCGCCTCGGCGGCGCGTGTCGCCAGCCAGTCCAGGGCCCGGGCCAGGGGCAGGAGGTCCGGGTAGGTGTTGCTGTAGGACTGCAGATAGGCGATGGCGGCCGGCCCCTCGGGCTGGTTGCGGCGCACCCGCCGGAGCTCCCGCTCGAACTGCTGCTGGAGGCTCTCGCGGGCGGCGGCGCCGGTGCCGCTGCCCTTCAGGTCGCAGTAGATGCAGCCGCCGTAGCCGTCGCGCCCGTCGCGGTTGGGACAGGTCCCGCCGAGATCCAGCAGGACCCGGCGCAGGCGGCGGCCGTACCGCTCCCGCAGGTAGCGGCCCAGGGTCCGGACCGGGGCGCCGGGGGCTAGCATGGGCGGCGATTCTAGCCATGGGCTCCCTCCGTCCCCTTCCCGTGGTGGTCGGCACCGCCGGACACATCGACCACGGCAAGAGCGCCCTGATCGAGGCCCTGACCGGCCAGCACCCGGACCGCTGGCGGGAGGAGAAGGAGCGCGGCATCACCCTCGACCTGGGCTACGCCCAATTGGCCTGGCCGGATGGTCTCGAGATCGGGTTCGTGGACGTCCCCGGGCACGAGCGCCTGGTCCGGAAGATGGTGGCCGGAGCCACGGGCATGGGCGCGGCGCTCCTCGTCGTCGCCTGCGATGACGGCGTCATGCCCCAGACCCGGGAGCACTTCGAGGTCCTGCGCCTGCTCGGCGTGGATCACGGCGTGATCGTCCTGTCCAAGGCCGACCTGGCCGACGCGGAGGTGCGGGAACTCGTGCGCGCCGAGGTCGAGGCCCTGGTCCAGGGAACGCCCTGGGAGGAGGCTCCGGTGGTTGCGGTGAGCAGCCACACCGGCGAAGGGCTGGAGGAACTGCGCAAGGCCCTGCGGCGCACGGCCCTGGCCGCCGGCGGCCCGGAGGACCCCCTCCACGCCTTCCGCCTGCCGGTGCAGCGGGCCTTCGCCCTGCACGGGGCCGGCACCGTGGTGACCGGCGTCGTGGCCAGCGGCGAGATCCGCGAGGGGGAGGAGGTCGAGGTGCTGCCGGCGGGCCGCCGCAGCCGGGTGCGCCGGGTCCAGGTCCACGGCCGCGAGAGCCCGGTCGGCCGCGCCGGCCTGCGCACCGCCCTGAACCTGCCGGGGATCGAACCCGCGGAGGCGCCGCGCGGCTCGGTCGTGGCCGCCCCGGGGACGCTCGCCTGCGGCCGGCGGGTGCGTCTTCTCGTCGAGAGCCTGCCGGGGGCGCCGGCCCTCGAGCACGACTCCCGGGTCCAGCTCCTGGCCGGGACCGTGGCCCTTCCGGGGCGCCTCTTCCTGCCGCGCCGGGCCGAGCCCGGCGAGGGGGTCGTGGCGGAGATGGAGCTCGACGCCCCGGCTGCCCTGGTACCGGGCGAGCGCGTGCTCCTGCGCCGTCCCTCGCCGGGGGCCAACCTCGCCGCCGGCCGCTTCCTCGAGTTCTACGAGCGGCGCCTGCGCAAGCGCGACGCGGCGCGGCGCGAGGGCCTGCTGCGCTTCGCCGCCGCCTTCGAGGACCCGCCGGCGCTCGCGGCGCGCTGGCTGGAGCTCCAGGGCGGGGAGCGCTCGAGCCGGGACCTGGCCCGGGCCCTGGGCTGGCGGCCGGAGGCGGCGCAGGGGGCCCTGGAGGAGGCCGGCCTGCGCGGCGAGGTGCGCGCCACCGGGCCCGAGCGCTGGCTCGGCATGGGCCGGGCCGGAGACCTGGAGCGCGAGGTCCTGGCGGTGATCGCCGCCTGGCGGCGGCGCCATCCCTGGCGGGGGCGCATCCCCCTCCTGGAACTGCGCCGCGGCCTGGGGCCGGAGCGGGCCCGGATCCTCGAGGGCCTGGACGAGGCCTCGCTCGCGGCCCTGGGCCTGCGCCGCCGCAAGGGGCCGGAGTGGGAGCTGACCGAGAGCGCCGTCCCCGAGGCCCTGGAGGCCCTGGCCGAAGGGGTGCTCGGGATCCTGCGCGAGGCCGGCCTGCGGCCGCCGGAGCCCGGGGAGATCGCCGCCGCCCTGGGCGAGGATCCCGAGGCGGTCGGCCGCGCCCTGGAGCTCCTGTGCGACCGCGGGCGGGCGGTGCGCCCGGGCGGCGAGGGCCGGGCCTTCGCCCTGGAGGCGGTGGAGGCCCTGCGCGCGGAGGTGGTGGAACAGCTCCGGAACGGCCGCCTGGACATCCCTTCGCTGCGGGACCGCTTCGCCACCACCCGGAAGTACCTGATGCCCCTCCTCGAGTACCTCGACGAGCGCGGCGTCACCACCCGCTCCGGCCCGAACCGCATCCTCCGCGACCCCGAGGCCGCCCTGGTCTGAGGGGGAGCGGGACGCCAGAGTGCGGCGCGGCCCACGGCGCGGGTGGCCGGAGAGGGGTGCCTTGGGTTGACACACTCGGGGGGGGGGTAAAAAGCCGGTATGAAAACTCTCCACGCATCCGTCGTTGGTTTCCTGGCTGTTCTCAGCCTTGCGGCCCTCCGGCCGCCCTCCTCTCTGGCGCTGGGCCTTGCCCTGCAAGGGCCGCCGCCTCCTCCGACTTGGAAGAAGGAGTGCTTCTTCGAGAATGTGGGCTCGGAAGGTTGCGATCTCAAAGTGCGCATGACCTACGATCCCAATGGTCCCTGCGGCTCCGCGGATTGTCCGCAGTACTGTGTGCAGTTGATCGTGGATTGCCCTCCTGGCATTCCCTCGGGCGATCCAGGCGAGCATTGCGAGTCCAACGTGCGGTGTGAGCTTTGCTGCTACGACAACTCGAAGATCTGCCTGGTCTGTGACGGCCAGCGGTTCTGTGTACAGCCGGCTGCGGGAAAGGACTGGGACGATGTCGCCGACGATTGTTCGAATCTCGTGGTCACGGTGAGTTGAAGGTTCGTACGGTAACGTGCCCTTTCCGCCGCGCACTATCCTGGGCTTTTCTGTCCGGCATCTTCGTTGCCTGCGGATCGGGGGAGGGCTTCCCTTCGCAGGGAATGGGCCATGCGGATCCTGCGCAGGCACTTCTTCCCACTTGGCAGGCCCAGGTTTCGGAGAGCGCCTCTGCCGTTGGACGCGTCTGTGTGCAGGTCCGGTTGGGTCTGGAGAAGCCTTCCGGAGGAGCTTCTGTCCGTTATTCTTTCGAGTTCCCGGATGTGGACCCCGCCTCTGACCTGGTGCTGACCCTGGCCACAGGGAACAGGAAGATGTACGAGATCCGGCCTGCAGATGGTTTGGTCTGGGGAGATCTGCTCGGGCTGCAGGTCGGCTCAGAAGCCTTGCAGATCCTGCGCTTGGAAGGTGCAGGGGAGGAGGAATCCTGGAGTCCTTGAATGGCCGGGCTTCCTCCCTCACGGTCTGCGCCTCGGCTCGCCCTCGGCCTGGGGCTCCTGCTGGCTGTCCTGGCCGGTCTGCTGGCGCTCCGGCCGTGGGCCGGGGGCGCCCGGGGGGCCGGCGCCGCGGAGGATCCGCGGTCGGCGCCGCCGCCGGACCCGCCGGGGCCGGAGGCGCCTGCCCCCCCGGTCCAGCGGATCCCGGCCCCGGGCCCCGCCCGCCCCGCCCTCCTGGAGCTCCGGGTGCTCGAAGCCGCGGGGGACCCGGCCGCCGGTCTCGAGGTCCTCGTCCACCGGGAGGGCGAGCTCCTGGCCCATGTCTCCACGGGCCCGGACGGGGCGGTGCGCCTCGATCCCCTGGAGGAGGCCGCCGAGGCTCTCGTCTTCGCGGGCGGCGCGGTGCTCGTGCGCGACCGCCTTCCGGTGGGGCCCGCCGTCCGGGAACTCCGCCTGCCGGGAGCCGGAGCCCTGACGGGCCAGGTGCTCGTGGACGGACAGCCGCCAGGGGAACCGGTGCGGCTCGTGTTCCGCAGTCTCCGGGGCGAGCCCCCCTGGCCCCTTCCCGCTCCGGCTCTCCGGGCTCTCGGATTCTCTCCGGCGGACTCCCCGGTCGTGGGTTTCGAGACCCGGACGGACGGAAGCTTCCGCCTGCCCGGCTTCGCCCCGGATTGGGAGGGGCGCTTCGTCCGAGCCGGTCCCGGCCTGGAACTCGAAGAAGGCGTGGAGGAGCCTCTCCCCGCGCGGGCGGACCGCTTCCTGCGGATCCGGCTCCGGCGCCGGCCGGCCTTGACCGGGCGCGTCGTGGCCCCGGAAGGGGAGCCGGCCGCGGACGCCCAGGTGACCTGGCAGTTCACCTGCGCGAGCGGCACCGCCCAGGGCGAGGTGGCGACGGACGGCGAGGGGCGGTTCCGGATCCCGCTCTCCTGCGGCGCCGTGGAGAAGGGGCGCCTCGAGATCCACGCTCCGGGAGCGGGCTTCCTCGCCCTCGAGACCGGTCCGGTGCCGCCGGCGGGCCGGGATCTCGGGGACCTGCTCCTCGGCCCGGTCCGCGAGCTGGAGATCATCGCCCTCGACGCCGAGGGACGTCCCCTGCCCGGGGCACGGGCGATCCTCGGCTGGCGCCGCAGTCCTCCCGCAGGCCCCGACGGCCGGATCCGGATGGTGGAGGTCCCGGCGGAGGCGGTCTCCCTCGAGGTCCACGCCCTGGCCTTCCAGCCGCGGAGTCTCCCCCTGCAGCCCTGGCCGGACGGCCCCCTCGAAGCGGTCCTGGACCGGATCCCCACGCTCGAAGTCGAGGTCCGCGGGCCCGGGGGGGAAGCGGTCCCCGGCCTGGTCCTCGTCCTCGAAGCGGGGCAGGCGCCCTTCCGCGGCGGGCAGACCAGCGCGGAGGCCTGGCAGGTCTTCCTGGGAGCCGCCCGGACGGCCTCGGCCCGGGTTCTCCAGGGTCCGGAGGGGGGAAGAGCGCGCTTGTTCTTCGAGACGCGGCAGGAGCCCCTGGTCCTGCCCGGTCTGGAGAGCGGGCTCCCCTTGCGGCTCCTGCTCGAGGATCGTTTCGGTTTCCTCCTGGAGGAGCGGGCGCTGCCGCCCCTCGGGCCCCGGGAGCACCGGAGCGTCCGCTTGCTCCTGGACCGCCGGCCCTGGTCCTTCGAACTCCTCGTCGAGGATCCCGACGGCAGGCCCCTCTCGAAGGTCCGCGCCGAGGTCCTCGATGCCGAACGCCCGGGACTGGGCTGGGCGGAGGCCACCGACGCCGACGGGCGGCTCTGGATCGGCCCGATCCACGCGCCGGCGCTGGATCTCCGCCTGCGCCGGCAGGGCTTCGGAGAGGAAGTCCTCCTCGGTCTGCGGCCGGAGACCGTGGAGACTCCGCTCCGGGTGGTGCTCTCTCCCGGGCGGAAGCTGGAGGTGGAGGTCGTGGACGCCGAGGGCCGTCCCGCCGAGGGTGCCCGGCTTCGGGTCCTCCAGGGCGGCGTCTCCGTGGGGGAGGTCCAGGACCAGGGTTCCGGACGATTCCAGGTGGAGGACCTGCCGCCGGGGAGCCCGGTGCTCCTCCAGGCCGGGCTGGGAACACTCGTGGCCGAGACCCTGGCGGGCAGCCATCAGGACCGGGTCCAGGTGCGGTTGCCGCCGGCGGGCCGGGTCCGCGTGCAGTGGCCGGCCGGACTGCCGCCCGGACGTCCGGGCCTGCTCGAGGTCCTGGATCCCGAAGGCGAAGCTGTGTACTGGGTGGCGCAGGACACGGGCGACGGCGGAGCGGGCGTCCGGGAACTCGGTCCGGTCGGTCCCGGCCGCTGGCGCCTGCGTCTGCGCCTGCCCGGGGAGGGCGGAGAGGAGGATCGGGTCTGGCAGGCGCCGGAGCCGGTGGAGGTCCGGGCCGGGGAGACCGCCGAGGTCGTGCTGGAGCCCTTGCCCGGGGGCTGAGGGCGGCCTAGACCAGGGCATCCGGTGTGCCGGCCGGTCCCGGGCATGCGCCTCTCCCTGCTCTTCCTCCTGGCGGCGGCCTGCCAGCTCCCCGCGGCCCGCGGCACGGAGCGCGCCGACCCTGCCCGGGGCGAGGTCCCGCTTCCCGCCGCCCCGGGCTGGAGGGCGGTCCTCGCCACCGACCTGGGGGAGACCGGGATCTGGACCGTCAAGCCCCTTGATCTCCTGCCCGCCTATGCGGGGGCGGAGGTCGTGGCCTGTGCCGACGACGGCAGGCTTCTGGTCCTCGTGCCCTACAGCGGGCGCTGGACGCGCTTCGAGGCCGTCCACGACCCGGGAGGCTGGCTGGGCGGGCTGGACCTCGCCGACCTGGACCCGCGCCTCCCCGGTCCCGAGATCTACACCGGAAGCGCCTCCGGCAACCTCTGGCAGGTCTTCGCCCA
>JALUUN010000252.1 GCA_027021325.1 Planctomycetota bacterium | reverse complement strand
AAGCTCGGCCGCAACATCACGACCGTCATCGAGAAGGAGTCGGAACTCGGCATCCTCCTGCGTCTGGCGAAGCGCTACCGCGTGCGTCCGCGGATCGGCATCCGGGTCAAGCTCAGCAGCCGCGGAGCGGGCCGCTGGGAGAGTTCCGGCGGCGTGCGCAGCAAGTTCGGACTCTTCGTGAGCGAGGTCCTGGGGGCCCTGGAGATCCTCAAGGAGGAGGGAATGGAGGACTGCTTCGAGCTTCTGCACTGCCACATCGGAAGCCAGGTCCACGACGTCCGCTCCGTCCAGGAAGGGGTGAACGAGCTGGCCCGGGTCTACTGCGAACTGCACCGGCTTGGCGCCGGCCTGCGCATCCTGGACGTCGGCGGCGGCCTCGGCGTGGACTATGACGGCAGCCGCACGAACTGGCCTTCGAGCACGAACTACGGCCTCGACGAGTACGCCGAGTCCGTGGTCGGCCGGGTGATGGCGGTCTGCGACCAGGCGGGGGTGCCCCACCCCTCTCTCTACACGGAGTCCGGCCGCGCCATGACCGCCTACTCCAGCGTTCTCGTGACCAACGTCCTCGGCCGCTCGGGTTTCGACCCGCGCCTGGATCCCGCGAGCATCCGCCGGCGGCTGGAGATGGAGGAGGCGCCGCAGCCCCTCCTCGATCTCCTGGACGCCTGGGAGGAACTCGCCGCCGCCGGGGACGAAGGCTTGCTGCCGGCCTTCCACCGCGCCGGGACCGCCCACGAGGAGGCCCTCACCCTCTTCAAACTGGGCTACCTGGACCTGACCTGGCGCAGCTGTGCCGAGGAGCTCTACTGGGCGATCTGCAATCGCGTCTGGAAGCGGGCCCGGGACCTGGAGGAGATTCCCGAGGAACTGCAGCCCCTGGAGTCCAGCCTCTCGGACATCTACTTCTGCAACTTCAGCATCTTCCAGTCCATGCCCGACGCCTGGGCCATCGAACAGATCTTCCCCATCTGTCCGATCCACCGCCTGGACCGGCGTCCGGAACGGCGTGCGGTCCTGGCCGACATCACCTGCGACTCCGACGGCCAGATCCGCCAGTTCGCCGACGACCGCCAGGACCGGATCAAGCCGGTGCTCGAGGTCCACGACCTCCAGGAAGAGGAGCCCTACTACCTGGGCTTCTTCCTGGTGGGGGCCTACCAGGAGATCCTCGGGGATCTGCACAACCTGCTGGGAGACACCCATGCCGTGCACATCCGCATCGACGCCGAGGGGCGATGGGAACCTACCGAAATCGTCCCGGGCGACACCGTGCGCGAGGTCCTGGGCTACGTGAACTTCCGTCCCGAGGCTCTCGAGGACCGCCTGCGCCGGGACATCGAAGCGGCGCTCCGGGCGGAGCGCCTCACTGTGGCCGAAGGCCGGAGCCTGCTTCAGGCCTACCGTGAGGGCCTCCAGGGCTACACCTACCTCGAGGATCCGGAGCCGATCCTGGACGAGGAGGACTGAACCGCCTTGGCTTCGCGGCCTATTCCGCCGCCGGGATCTCGACCGGGGTGCCGATGGCGAGACCGGCGGCGTCCACGGCCTGGACCCGGAAGGCCCCGAGCGGGGCGTGGTCGAGGCGGAAGCCGCCGGAGGCCGCGTCCACGGGAACGGCGTCCCACGAGCGTGGATCCTCGGGCGGGAAGTCGGCGCGGAGGAGGGCGGTGATGGAGGGATCCGCGAGCCCGAGGTCGGCCAGGGTTCCGCGCACGCTGCGGCCGGGCTCCAGAGGGGGAAGTGCCATTTCCAGGCCGGCCTCCAGGGGGGCGGCCCAGAGGGCACGGCCCGGCGCCCGAACCAGGATCCATTCGGCACCGGCGGAAAGGGCCGGGATGAAGAGGCTCGGGGAGGCGGGCAGGGGGTGGTGGGAGAGGGGTGCGCCTGCGGCCCAGAACTCCACGATCCAGGCCCCGCCATCGCCCGGGTCGGCCACCTGCAGACGGAGGCTGCGCAGGGCCCCGGCGTCGAGGACCAGATCCTCGGCCGGCGGCGCCAGGGAGCCGAGAGGGATCCGGAGGCTCCCGATCCTGAGCTCCAGGGACCAGGTGCCCGGTCCGAGACCCTCGAAGCGGAAGCGGCCATCGGTGTCCACGGCGGCCGCCGCGGCCCGGGCATCCACTTCGTCCGCAGCGGCATCGCGGGTCAGACGCAGGACGCCGGCGGAGGGCAAGGGTGCGCCTGCGGCGGCGAGGGTTCCGGCGAGGACGGCGTCGCCGACGGGAAGGACCACGGGGATCACCGCTCCCTCCGTGAGCGACGCGGCGGGAAGGCGCCCGGAGCAGGCCAGACGACCGTCCCAGGCACCCCAGAGCAGGTCCTCGCCGGCCGGGACCTCGAGAGTGACCGTCCCATCTGCCTGGCTGGTGTGGTTGCGCTGGCCCAGCCCGAGTTCGAGGAGGGTGCCACGGGCGCCGTCGGCGCGGCCGGCCAGGAGCGCGGGGTCCGTGAAGAGGGAGTCCACGCCGACCTCGAGGCCGGCGAGGGGCAGGCCGCCGGGATCCAGGAAAAGGAGCTGGACGGTGGACAGGACTCCGCCGAGGTCTGCGAGGACCGAGCCGGGTTCCACCTCGAAGAGGCGGCGCCGCTCCCGGTGGACGAGAGTGCCGTCCCGCCAGGCCTCCCACTCGAGGCCAGCGCCTTCCCAGGGCACCGGCAGGAGCACGGTCCCATCACTCGCCGGAATCGTGGTCCCGGTGACCGCGAGGGTGGGATGCTGGTCGGGGGGAGCCTCCGGCGCCCGCAGGAGCGGCGCGTCGAAGCTCCAGCGGATCTCGGTACCGGCGGCGTTCTCGAGGCGGAAGGTCTCCCATACGAGGCTGCGCAGGATCAAAGGGACCGAGACCCCGGCCTCGGGACCGAACTGCACGAGGACCGGTTCCCGGTCCGGAGCGAACAGGACGAGGAGATCCTCGGCGCCGGCGCCGTCGAGATCCACCCAGAGGAGATCGCCGAGAGCCTGGACCGGCCAGTGTTCTTCGGGCGGATCCTGCAGATCCAGGCTGTCGCCGGCGCGCAGGCGCAGGCACTCCACGCCGGAGACGCGGGCGCCATCCTCATCGCGCGGATCCAGGAGGAGAGAACTGGGCGGCGGTGAGGCCAGGAGCACGGCTTCGGGATCCCGACCCAGGACCACGTCCACGGGCTCGGCGACGAAACCACTGGAACCGCCCAGTTCCAGGCGCCCGGCGAGGCCCGAGCGTCCCAGGAAGCTCAAGCGGCCGGCGACATCGGTCCAGCCGACGGCGCGTTCGCCGAGGACCCCGGAGAAGCGGATCTCCTGGTAGGGAAGGCCGAGGCCCGTGTCCCGGTCGAGGACCTGGACCGGAAAAGGCTCGCGGCCGGTCAATCGGACCACACGTGCCTCGTCCAGGGCGAAGGGGGCCCACCAGGCGGTCTCGACGATCTGCGGGCCGAGATCCGGCCAGGCCGTGACTCCGCGGGCGTCTACGGACTCGGGGTCCACCGGCAGCCAGACCCTGCCGTCGGCGCCTGTGGTCCAGGGTCCCAGGGCCTCGGCTTCGCCGCCGGTCCAGGCGTAGACCGGGACCCCGGCCATGGGGCTTCCGTCCTCGGCCTGGATCTGGAGAGCCAGGCCTCCCGTGGCGGCGGAGCTGCCGCTCCCGCGGCTGGCTGTACCCGCGGCCTCGGGGCGGGGAGGCCGGGGGGGGAGGTAGACCACCGGTGTGTCGGCGGAGGCGGCCTCTCCTGCAGCCGGCTGGGCGGCCTGGAGCTCCGCGTCTGGAGCCGGCTCCGGTCGCAGGAGGAGGAAGGCGGCGGCGCCGAGAACGAGGACCAGGAGGGCGGCGGCGGCGGGCGCGAGCGCCGGCAGGGGGGCCGGGAGCTGGACGCCGAAGGGGGCGGCCAGGAGGCCGCGCCAGTCGGCGCCGAGCCGCTTGTGCAGGAGTCCGCGCAGCTTCTTCCGGGCGCGGTGAACACGTTTGCGGCAGACGCCGGCGCTGACCGCGAGGTGCGCGGCCATGCGCCCGTAGTCCCAGTCCTCGAGATCCCGGAGGACCACTGCCTTGCGCAGTTCCGGCGTCAGGCTGCGCAGCGCGTCCGCGAGGATCGCCCGCACCTCCGCCCGCTGAAGGGCCTCGCCGACCTCGGGGGACTCGTGATGGGCGAGGGTGTGCTTCCAGGTCTCCTCCCGCCGCCGGCGCACCGCCTGGTCCCGCTGGTGGTTCCAGACGAGGTTGCGCGCGATCCGGCCCAGCAGGCCCTGGAGGCGTGTACCGTCGTAGTCCCGCTGGTGCTGGAGGAGGCGTACGAAGGTGTTCTGGGTGATGTCCTCGGCGAGGTGGGGATCGCGCACCAGGCGGTACACGAGGCGATACACCCACTCCCGCTCCCGCAGGGCACGGCGGAGGTCGAGGGTCGAGGAGTCGGAATCCATGGTCCTGGTTCAGCCGGCCCCCGCCGGCGGGCTCAGCCCAGCTCCTGCTCGCGCAGGTCCGGAGTCTCGCCGCGGGAGGTGGACAGGGTCAGGATCTGCTGGATCTTCATGACCACTTCGCTCTTCTTGTCCACGTCGCCCCAGGTGAGGCCGGCGGCGGGCTCGACGCAGATCCGATAGTCCTTCTCCCCGCAGGTGAAGTCCAGGCTGCAGACCGCGAGGCGGCTGGAGAGAGGAGCCAGGCCGGCGCCGGCGAAAGCCGGGTTGTCGGGGGAAGTGAAAGTGATTTCGACGTTCGGCGATCCCACGTTCACGGTGAAGGTGACCTCGGCCGTGAAGTTGCAGTTCGGCGGAATGACGATGGGGTACTGAACGGTGAAACTCGCCATGGGGGCGTCCCTGGGCTGGTGTGGAGGGGAAGGGCGGCAGGGCCGCCCGGGGCTTCAGCCTACTCCTGGAGAACCCCGGCACCGCCGGGCTGTGACCGGAAAGGGGCGGGCCTTCAGCTTTCCCTGGGTTTTCCGGTCACGCCGAGGGGACTGAGGGGTTTTCTCTCCCGGACCCTGGCCCTCCGGGAGGGCCGGGGCGGGGCTCCGTCCGCGCTGGTCGAGTCAGGGGTGACCGGCCGGGCGGGTTCCGTCCCTATTCCGCCGACGGTTCTCTGTCCGCATCGAGAAGCCCATGACCCCCTTCGCCGCGTTCGCGGGGAAGGGGGTCTATTCCTTCCTTGGCATGGCGATGGGCTAGGATTCCGCCTTGCGATCCTGGCGCGGCACCTTCCGGGCGGTCTGGGCCGCCAACCTCGTCACCGGGACGGGCATGATGAGCTTCCTGCCCTGGTTCCCGAGCATCCTCGAGAACCTGGGGCTGGAAGACCCCAAGGCCGTCTCGACCTGGGCCGGGCTCTGCTTCGGCGCGGCGCCTCTGACGGCTACCCTCTCCGCTCCTCTCTGGGGCGCCGTCGGCGACCGGCTGGGGCGCAAGCTCATGGTCCTGCGCTCTCTCCTGGCCATCGCCCTGTTCACGGGTGCCATGGCCTTCGCCCGGACCCCCCTCCAGCTTCTGCTGCTGCGCGCCGGCCAGGGTCTCTTCTCGGGCTTCGTGGCCCCGAGCATCACCCTGGCCAGCGTCGGCGCCCCGGCCGACCGCCAGGGCCGGGTGGCCGGGGACCTCCAGACCGCCCTGGCCCTGGGCTCCATCCTCGGGCCTTCCTTCGGAGGTTTCCTGGGCTGGCTCGGCGGCCCGCGGCTCCTGTTCCTCTCGGTCAGCGGTGCGGCTTGCGCCAGCGCCCTGCTGGTGGCGGCCCTCGCCCACGAAGCGCCGGGTACCCGCCTCTCCCGGTCGGGCTCCCTGGCGCCCGCAGCGCTGTTGGGCGAGTTTGCCGGCCTTCTCCGGCGGCCGGGGGTCCGCGCCCTCCTCGGGATCCTCTTCGTCCTCCAGCTCGGCCTCGCCACCACGAACCCGGTCCTCGAGCTCCAGGTGCGCCATCTCCTGGGCGCTGCCGCCGGGAATCACGCGGTCTCCTTCTGGACCAGCCTGGTCTTTGGCCTCACGGCCGTGGCCAACCTCGTGGCTCTGCCCTTCTGGGGGCGCTTCGGCGACCGCCACGGCCATGGGCCGGCTCTGGTTCTCGTTCTGATCCTGGCCCTGGCCGGTCTCCTCCTCCAGGCCGTGGCGCCGTCGCCCTGGCTTCTGGCGGCGGGACGGGTGGTCTTCGGGGCGGGTCTCGCCGGCGCCGCCCCCCTCGCCTACGGGATGGCCGCGGGCGAGATCTCCGTGGAGCGTCGGGGAGGCGGCTTCGGCGCCCTCTTCTCCGCCCGCACCGCGGCCGCCGCCAGCGGCGCCATGCTGGGCGGCTGGGCCTTCGCCCGTCTCGGCTTCCGGGGCGTCCTCCTGGTCTCGGCGGCGGCGACCCTGGCGGTTCTTCTGCGCACCGCCGGACGCCTCCGGGCTTCTGGACGCGTCATCCTCCGTCCGGGTGGGGACTGCTAGCGTCAGGACATGAACCTCGCCTTCCTGGGAGCCCTTCTTGCTGGCAGCCTGCCCGCGCAGGAGCCCGAAGCCCCTTCCAGCCAGCCCGCCCTGGAGGAGCTCCGGGCGGCCACGGGCCTCGCCGGTCTCGCCTTCACCGAGGAGGAGCTGCTCCAGATGGTCCAGGGGGCGGCCTCGAACCTGCGCAGCTACGAGGCGCTGCGGGCCGTGAGTCTGGACAACGCCGTGCCGCCGGCCCTTCTCTTCCAGGCCGGTCTCCCCGGCCGCGAGGCCCGGGGCTGGGAGCCGCCGGCGGGCGGCCGGGTCCTGCCCTGGCTGCAACGCCCCGCCGATCTCGAGGAACTCGCCTTCGCCTCCCTGGACGAACTCGGCTTCCTGATCCGCACCCGTCAGGTGAGCTGCCTGGAGCTGACCCGCCTCTTTCTCGACCGGCTCCGGCGTCTGGACCCGGTGCTGCGTTGCGTCGTGCACCTCACGGAGGAGCGCGCCCTGAAGCAGGCCGCCGAACTCGACGCGGAACTGGAGAAAGGCCACTACCGGGGCCCCCTACACGGCATTCCCTACGGGGCCAAGGACCTCTTCGCGGTTCCCGGCTACCCGACGACCTGGGGGGCGGCGCCCTTCCGCGAGCAGGACCGGGGCGAGGAACTGGCGGCGGTGATCGAGCGCCTGGACCGGGCCGGTGCGGTTCTCGTGGCGAAGCTGAGCCTGGGAGCCCTGGCCATGGGGGACCGCTGGTTCGCCGCCCGGACGCGCAACCCCTGGAATCCAGCTCAGGGTTCCAGCGGCTCCTCGGCGGGCTCGGCGGCCGCCACCGCGGCCGGGCTCGTTCCCTTCAGCCTCGGGACCGAGACCCTCGGTTCCATCGTCTCGCCCTGCACGCGCTGCGGCTGCACCGGTCTGCGGCCGACCTTCGGCACCGTCTCGCGCTACGGTGCCATGGCCCTGAGCTGGACCATGGACAAGGTGGGGCCGATCTGCCGCTCGGCCCGCGACGCCGCCCTGGTCTACGACGTCCTCCACGGTGCCGACCCTCGGGACCCCTATGCCGTGGACCACTTCTTCCGGCCGCCGCCACCGGTCGCGGTGCAGGGCTGGAGGATCGGCTATCCGGCGAAGGCCTTCGAGGAGGACGAAGCCGCGGCGGTGGTCCTGGAGGAACTGCGCGTCCTCGGCGTCGAACTCGTTCCCGTCGAGATCCCGGAGGCGCCGGTCTGGGAAATGATGATCATCCTGAACGCCGAGGCCGCGACCGCCTTCGATGAACTGACGCGCAGCGACCGCGACGACGAACTCGTGGACCAGGGGCCGCGGGCCTGGCCGAACAGCTTCCGCACCGCGCGCCTGATCCCCGCGGTGGAGTACCTGCGTGCCCAGCGCCTGCGCTTCCTTCTCATGGCCGACTACGACCGGGTCCTGGACGGGCTGGATGCCCTGGTCCACCCGAGCTACGGTGCTGGTCTTCTCGGCATCACGAACCTCACGGGCCATCCCGCCGTGGTCGCTCCCGCCGGCTTCCGCGAGGATGGCACTCCACGGTCCATCACCTTCACCGGGCACTGGTTCGACGAGGCCCGTCTCCTGGCCCTGGTCGAGGCCTGGCAGGCGGCAACGCCCTGGGAGGACCGGCACCCGGACACGAAGGCCCTGGAGGAACGGCTTCCCGCGGGCCCCTGAGCCCGGCGGTGCCCTTGCGGAGGAGGGCGGAGGCCCGGCCCCCGCCTTCCGGGGGGCTGCCCCTCAGGGGAGGATCTCGACGGCCACGGCCTCGCTCGCGTAGTCCCAGGGGTTGGACAGGGCGTAGGCGAAGTGGACGACGGTTCCTGCCAGGGAAGCGGAGAGGGGCCCCAGGCTGTCGAAGATGGGCGTGGCCCGGCCGTTGCCGTCGAGCTGCCCCTGGAAGCGGACCAGGGAAGGGCCGTTGGCGGCCGCCAGGACCCGGTCCGTGATGCCGTCTCGGTTCAAGGGCAGGGTCACGAGGTTGCCCGGCAGCCGGGTGCCCGGTTCCGTACCACTGCCCGAGGCCGCGAGGATGTAGTCGCGGCCGGCCTGGTCCGACCCCGGGAGCAGGAGGAAGCGGATCTGCCCGCCGGCGGCGGCCGAGAGCTCCGTTCGGTCCGGGAACAGGTCCAGGGTGTAGCGGCGCACCTTGAAGACGTCGGGCGTGTTCGTCGAGGGGATGGTGTTCCAGTACTCCCAGACCACGTTGCCAGCGGGATCGACTTCGAAGATCCAGCCCTGGTTGGCGCTGCAGACCAGGGTGTTGCCGTTGGGGAGACGCTCGCAGCCGCCCATGGTCTCGGTGAAGAAGTCCGTCGGATTCGGCGCCTGCCAGCTCCAGACCGGTGCCGGCGGGTCGTAGAGACCCTGGGCGTTGAGGCTGTAGTTCCCCTGGGCGTCCACCGGCGGCACGATCTCGTCCACGGAACTGGCCTGCGGGATCCGCTCGATGCCGTTGTTGAGGATCAGGATGTTGCCGGCACCCGGGGAGCCCTCGGGAATCCACTGCGCATCGTGCTGCCCCTGCAGGATGCGGTCTGCAGGCCCGCCCCGGCCCCAGGCCTCGGGATTCCCCCAGCGGTAGAGGAGATCGCCTCCCTTGCCGTAACGTCCGCCCGTCGATCCGGCGGCTTCGGCCGTGGTCGTCGAGTGGTCGATGACCCAGATTTCGTTGAAACTCTTCACCGAGATCAGGATCTGGTCGAGCTCCGCGTTGTAGTCCAGGGAATTGGCGTGCATCCAGTCCCCGCTGGCGGGTGGGGGAAGAGGGGGATAGTTCAGGTCGATGCGTTCCGGGGAGTCGGCAGGGTTGCCGAAGTCCGGCTTCGTGGGGTCGTAGTCCTGGACCAGGTGATCCCAGGCGTGCCATTCCCAGACGACGATGGCGTCCTGGGGCGGCACGGGCTGGATCTCCAGGATGTGTTCCGGCATCAGTTTGCCAGCCACCGGATTCAATAGCGCCGGATCCCGGCCGGCTGCCACAGCCTCGGCGTTCGTCTTGTCCTCCCAGGCGAGGACCAGGATGTTGCCGTTGGGCATCACCTCGACGTCGTGGTGGGAGAGGACACCCGGGCCGTCGTAGCGCCAGTCCCAGAGGACCTCCCCGGTCCAGGTGACCTCCTGGAGGCCGCCGCCCCGGGAGCCCGCTCCGGCGCCGGCCTGGGTGTTCACCGTCCTGAGCAGGTTCCCCGAGGGCAGGAGATAGGCCGCAAGGGCGGGAACCAGGGTGCCCGGCCAGGCCTGGACGATCTCCCCTTGGAGATCGACCAGGAAGGCATCGGGACTCTCGATGGGCGCGACCAGGGTCAGACCCTCGGCGGGAGCGCCCTGGGGCAGAGCCAGGGTGAGGAGGAGCAGCGGCGACACGGGGGGGCGGGAGACGGGAACGGGGGGCCCGCCAGGATATCCCGACCCTCTTCATCGGCGGGGAGGGCCGGCGCTCTCCAGGGGTGGCCTAGTCCAGGGGCCGGATGCGGATGTTGCGGAAGGCCACGGGATCGCCGTGGCCGGCGAGCCCGAAGTGCCCGCGCCGCAGGCCCTTGCCGGGATGCTCGCGCCCGTCGGGGGTCGTTTCGACGGCGTCCAGATCCGCGGCGAGGATGCGGAAGCCGTTCAGCTCCACTTCGATGCGGCTGCCCTGGATGCGGACTTCCTGGAAGTTCCAGGTGCCCGGCGGCCGCAAGTAGCCCCGGGCCGCGGGGACCATGCCGTAGACCGAGCCGTGGTACTGCCAGGGCTTGAGCCCGGCGTACCGGGCCGAGGTGTTGTCCAGGACCTGGAGTTCGCACATGCCGCTGTAGGCCGGGTCGCCCTCCCCGGGCCAGCGGATGGCGAGCCCGTTGTTCCCGCCCGGGGGGATGCGGATCTCGAGACGGGCGATGAAGTCCCCGAACTCCTCCTCCGTGGCCAGGGTTCCACCGTGGCCGCTGCGGCACTGGAGGGCTCCCTCCACGACCTCATAGCCGTCGGTGGCGCCCATCCAGCCGCAGAGGTCACGGCCGGTGAAGAGCGGCCGAAAGCCCTCGTCGGCACGCCTGGCGAGGATGCGGTTGGCCTCCTCCGGCCCGATCTCGCGCAGGAAGAGATTGCGCCAGCGGATCTCGCCGCCGTGGGTCTGGAGTTGGATGGGCCCGTAGCGCGGAAGCGGCGCCTCGCGGTCCCAGTAGTTCTCCAGGCGCGCGCCGGAGACGGTCTCCCAGCCGTTCAGCCAGACCCAGACCCTCTCCCCGACCATCAGGATCCGGAAGCGATTCCACTCGCCGAAGGGCCGGTCGGCGAGAACCCGGGGGAAGCGTCCCTCGCCCTGGTTGTTCCAGAGACCGCCCGAGCCTCGGTCCGCGCCCAGGCTCCACTTTCCACCTTCCTCCCGGGTGTCCCAGATCTGGACCTGGGGCGTTGCGCGAAGATAGATCCCGGAGTCGGCCAGGGGAACGGTCCTGTAGTCCACCCAGAGTTCGAAGTCGCCGTAGTCCCGCACGGTGGTCAGGAACACTCCCTGCCCGTCGTTGACGATGGCGCCGTCCTCCACACGCCAGTGGGCATCCCGGTCCTGGTTCCAGGCGGCCTGCTGTTCCCGGCGCTCGTCCTCCGGCCAGGCCTCTTCGGTGCCGGGCGCCAGGTGCGGACGGCCGCGCCAGCCAGCGAGACTGCGGCCGTCGAAGAGGGCGGTGAAGCCCGCGGGGGGCTGGTTGTTCTCCTGAGGGAGCGGGACGGCGAGGAGCAGGGGAAGGAGCGGGGCCGGCATGGCGCGGGATGCTACCAGGGAGCGCCGGGCGCACGGCGCGCCGCGATCCTTCCGCCTTGGTCTCCGTCCGCGGATGTCCAGGAGTCTCTCGATCCGGGAGGCCCGCGTCGTGGGTTGGGAGCCGTTCCCCGCCGGCGGCCCCAAGACCTGGGTGGAGGGACCGGGTCAGGGCCTCACGGAAGGATGGTCGAGGTTGCGGTGTTGGACTTCACCGAGTCTGCGCCGCCCGGCCCCCGAGCCGCCACGGCCTGGAGGAAGATGTCGATCAAGGGAGCGGTGCTCGGCACCGGAATGGAGAGGACCGAGCGTCCCGTGGCGCCGGCCGGCGCCGAGCCGGCGATCTGGACCGGGGCGAGGATGTCCAGGGTCAGGCCGCCGAGCGGACCGACGCTCGGTCCGATGCCCAGGCCGGTCAGGCTGTAGAGGAACCAGATCGTCTCCCCGGCCTGGGCCTGGGTGACCTCCAGGTCGCTCGTCAGGCCGCGCTGCAGGACGGGGGTGGCCAGGACCAGGTCCGGCGGGCTGCCCCCCTCCGAAGTGAGGATCACTCCCTGGGCACCCGCGGCCCAGGCGCGGCTCGTGTCCAGGGCGGAGATGCCCGCGAGACCGAGAAGCCAGGGGCTGTCGATGCCGTGGTCCACCTGGGTCCAGGTCTGTCCCCCGTCGGCGGTCGTGTACACCAGTCCTTCGGCTCCCGTGGAGATCCAGGCGTGGGACTCGTCCACGATGGCGATGTCCAGGGGCGTCTCGTTCGGGGGCAGGCCGGGAAGCTGCTGGACGCTCCAGGTGTTGCCCCCGTTCTCCGTGTGGATCAGGGTCTGGTAGGCGATGGCCCAGCCGGTGTCCGGGTTGGCCCGGTCGAAGGCGATGCGGGTGTAGGGGGTGGAGGAGAGGGAGGGCAGG
>JALUUN010000251.1 GCA_027021325.1 Planctomycetota bacterium | reverse complement strand
CGCCGTCCTCGGTCTTCCAGGCGAAGTCCCCGCTGCCGACGACCCACATCGTGTCGGGGTCCACGACCCAGCCCCCGTACAGCGCGCCCAGGCCGGGATCCTGGTTGACCCAGGTCTGCCCGCCGTCGGTGGTGTGCCAGAGGAAGGCGTTCAAGCCGGCCTCGGCCTGGCCGACAATCCAGCCAGTCTGGGCGTCGGCAAAGCCGATGTAGTGGATCCAGGCCTCGGGCAGGGCGGGATAGCCGATGGACTGCCAGGTGGCTCCGCCGTCGTCGGTGCGATAGACCACGCCGTCGTCACCTGCGGCGAAGGCGGTCTGGTCGTGGAGGAGGAAGGCCGTGTTCAGATCCTCGTCCCGGAACAGGGTGGCGCCCGTGACCTGCAGGCGCTGTGTGCTCCAGTTGGCACCGAAGTCCGTGGTCCAGGTCAGGTTGCCCTGGGTGCCTACCGCGATCCCGGTTCCGGAGGGGAGCATCTGGATGTCCGCCCAGGGGACTGCGAGGCCCTGATTGCGCTGCTCCCAGGTCCAGCCGCCGTCCCGGGACTCGAAGACCCAGCCGCCGGCCCCGCAGATCCAACCGTTCTGGGCGTCCCGGAAACGGATGTCCCAGTCGTCGGGCGGGGAGCCCGGTCCCTCGAAGACCTGGCTCCAGGTCACGCCCCGGTCGCCGCTGAGGAAGACGCTGCCTCCCCAATCCACCGCCAGGACCGTGTCCGGATCGAGGACTGCGAGGCGGCTGACGCCCTGGCCCAGCCAGGTCGCGAAGGTCTGCCAGGTCTGACCAAGGTCGTCGCTGCGCCAGACCGTGTGCCCCGAGGGGGCAAGGATGGTCTGGGCGTCCAGGAAGACCACCTCGTTGAAGGCCCCCTGCTGGAGGAGGGTCCAGGTGTTGCCTCCGTCCTGGGTGAGCCAGACGCCCTCGGGCCAGTTGAAGATGGGGTCGTTGACGAAGACGCCCGTCTGGGTGTCCAGGAAGTCCATCCCGTAGACGTTGCCATGCTCATCGTACCAGGTCAGGACTTCCCAGCTCAGTCCGCTGTCGCGGGTGCGGACGATGCTGCCGTTGCCGCCCGCCCAGCCGGTCATGGCGTCCACGAACTCCAGGTAGTAGTAGGAGCCGGCCGGAAAGGCGCTCATCTGGATCCAGGTGTTCCCCCCGTCCGTCGTGCGCCAGGCGTCGTTGTTGTTGCCGATCACCCACCCGCGCAGAGAATCCAGGAAGAAGACCCGGTTGTAGGGGTTCTCCAGGAAGAGAGGGTCACGGAGGATTCCTGGCGCCTGTTCCCAGGTGGTTCCGCCGTCGAGGGTCCGCATCAGGATGTGGTCCTCACCGGTCACGAAGCCGGTGGTCGCGTCCACGAACTGGACCGAGAGCAGACTGACGTCGGCGGGATGGGGGCTCTGAAGAGTCCAGGTCTGGGCGCCGACGCCCGGGGAGAGGATGGCGAGGGCCGCGAGGAGCAGGGCGGGGCGTAGCGGGGGCATGAGGGGGGCAGGGTTCCGTCGGGTGATGGAGGCCGGCTCGGGCCTCCCCGGGGCAAGCGGATTCGGCGCCGGGCCCCCCTCATGCGGTCGCCCGGGAGGAACCGCGGCCGCCGGAGCCGAGGCTCCGGCGGCCGCGCGGGGATCCAAAAGGCCTACCAGGAGGAGCGATAGACGAAGCGATGGCCGCAGCCGCCGCAGTGGAGGACGGTGCTCCCGCGGCGGGCGACCCAGTAGCTGCCGCGCCAGCCGCAGCCGCGGTGGCGGATCACCACCCGCACCCGGTGTGCGGGTGCCACGACCACGCTGCGCGGACTGCGACCGCCGCGGACGACGACGACCGGGCGCGGGGCCGGGGCGACGATCCGGACCGGCGCGTGGCCGCGGTGGTCGTGGGCCAGGGTGCAGGCCACGGCGGCCGCGGTGCGGACCACCTTGGCCGGGGAGGGCCCGGAGGCGGCGAGGTCGGCGCTCGTCACCGGCAGGGCCGCGGTCAGACCGAGGATCAGGAGGATGTTGCGCATGGTTCTGGCTCCCGGGGACGAAGGTCCCCTGTCAGCCGTCCCCGCGCAGGATCCTCCCGGAATGACGAGATAAATGTCACGGAGCCACGTGATACATCACGCATGCCGTGACTCGGCCTTCATGCGGCCAGGGCAGCCTCCACCTGGGCCAGGATCTGCTCCGGCTTGAAGGGCTTCGGGCAGACCTGCCTGGCCCCGAAGGCCCGGGCGATGCGCAGGTAATCGTCGCTCGAGCCCTGCCCGCCACCGCTCATGGCGATGATGGGAAGCTCGGGGAGGCTGCGCTTCGCCTCCAGGATCGTCGCCAGCCCGTCCTGGTCCGGCATGATGATGTCCGTGATCAGGAGGTCGTAGCCGCCCTGAGCGAGGAGACGGGCGCCTGCCCTGCCGTCGCCGGCGGTCGTGACCTCATGCCCGGCGTGCTGGAGCAGGCGCTCCAGGGTTTCGCGGGTGTCGGGATCGTCTTCGAGGACCAGGATGTGCGCCATCTTCGGGAGGGGGGCGCCGGCTGTGGCGGCCCCGCGTCCCTGGGATCGGCCGCTTCGGGCTCTGTCCTGGAGTCCCCGGGGAGAAAAGCCTGGAATCCACGGGCCCCGGGGCTCAAGGTCGGGGGCGGTTTTGCCGATGCAAGACCCTTGCCGGCCTGGGGCTTCCGTCGCTCCGGCCCGGCCGCGGACCGCGCCGATGAACGCCGTCAGCCACGAGGCGCTTCCCGACGAGAGCCTGGCGGGCTTCGAGGAGGCCTACGCCCGGGAGACCCACGAGCTCCTGGTCCAGCGCCTGCGCATCGCGCTCTCCGTCGGCCTCGTCCTGTACGGGCTCTTCTGGGCCCTGGACTGGATTGTCCTGCCGCACCTGGGCAAGGGGCTGGAGGTCATCCTCTCCTTCGGGGCGATCCGCGCTCTCATCGTCCTCCTCTCCCTCGGCACCGTGGCGGCGGTGCGGACGGAGCGCGGCCGGCAACGGGCCCTGCCCCTGAGCGTGGGCATCCTGACCCTGGCCTCCTGGGGGATCAGCGCCATGACCGTTCCCCTGGGCGGCTGGAGCAGCGATTACTACATCGGCAACCTCCTGGTGCTCTTCTTCGTCGGGCTCTTCATGCCCTGGAGCCCCTGGGTGGCGGCCTTGTTCTGCCTGCTCCTGGCCGGTGGCTACTTCACGATCAACCTTCTCGCCTGGGGGCCGGACCTGGGCATGTTGAACCCCGCCTTCTTCCTGGCGGGAACCTGTGCCTACACCCTCCTCGCCGTCCAGCAGTCGGAGCGCTGGCGCCGGCGCGAGCTGGCCTTCCGCCTGCGCATGGAGCAGGTCAACCAGGAACTCCGGTCCCTGGACGCGGCGAAGACCCGCTTCTTCGCCAACGTCAGCCACGAGCTGCGGACGCCGCTCATGCTCATCCTCGGCCCCCTGGAGGCGATCCTCTCGGGCCGGGAGCGCGGCGATCCGCGTCCGCTCCTCGAGGCCATGAGCGCCAACGCCCAGCGGCTGTTGCGCCAGGTGAACATGATCCTGAACTACGCCCGCCTCGAGGCCGGGCGCCTGGAGCTGGACGCCCAGCCGGCCAACCTGGGCCAGCTCCTGCAGCAGCTCCTCACCGGTGCGGCGGGCTTCGCCCGCAGTCGTTCCATCGAATTGCGGGCCGAGGGGCTGGACGGTCTTCCGGACGCCCTCTTCGACCTGGAGAAGGTGGAGACCGTGGCCGCCAACCTCCTGTCCAACGCCCTCAAGTTCACGCCTGAGGGCGGCCGTGTCACCGTCCGCGCCGGTATCGCGGAGGGGCGGCTCTGGTTCGAGGTCGAGGACACCGGCGTCGGCATCCCCGAAGACCAGCAGGACCTGGTCTTCGAGCGCTTCCATCAGGTCGAGGGCGACCTCAAGGGCAAGAGCCAGGGCACCGGCCTGGGCCTGTCCCTGGCCCGCGAGCTCATGCGTCTGCACGACGGCGACCTGACGCTCCGCAGCGAGCCGGGGGTGGGCTCCACCTTCCGGGCGGAGATGCCCCTGCGGGCCGCGGGCGAGGCCGCGGGTGAGCCTCTTGGCGTGGAGGAGACGCCGGTGCGACGGCGCGCCCTCCTGGCCGACCTCCAGGAGAAGCGCCTGGAGGCGCCGGTCGAGGCGCCGGACGCGCCCGAGGACGCACCGCTCCTGCTCCTGGTGGAGGACAATGCGGACCTGCGCAACTTCCTGGTCCGTTCCCTCCGCAGCCGCTACCGGCTGGCAACCGCCGAGGACGGACGTGCCGGCCTGGAGAAGGCCCGCCGGCTGCGCCCGGACCTGATCGTTTCCGACTGGATGATGCCGGTGATGACCGGCGAGGAGATGCTGCGCGAGCTCCGGGACGACCCGGCCTGTCAGGACATCCCGGTCATGTTCCTGACGGCGCGCTCCGGTGTGGATTCCGTGGTCCAGGGACTGAGTCTGGGGGCGACGGACTACCTGACCAAGCCCTTCCGAATCGAGGAGCTGGAGGCGCGCATCGAGGCCCAGCTGCGCATGCGTGCCGCGGAGATCGCCCTGGACGAGCGCAACTCCCGTCTCGTGGCCATCGGCCAGATGACCTCGACCATCGCCCACGATCTGAAGGGGCCTTTGACCGTGGTCTCGGGGCGGATCGGCCTGTTACGGATGATCGCCGCCGAGAACCCCGCCCTCGGCGATCTCGAGCAGGACCTGCGCAAGGCCGAGGACGCTGCCGACCGTGTTGCGGGCATGGTGCAGGAGCTGAGCGAGTTCGTGCGCGATGCGGAGATCCGCCTGCGCACCCGGCCTGCCGACCTCGGAGAGACTGTCCGCGGCACCCTGGAAGAGCACCGGAGTTCCCTGGAGGCTGCGGGCATCACCCTGGAGCTGGCCCTGGGCGCGGACGACCTGGCCGGAGAGTTCGACGCGGATCGTCTGCGCCGCGTTCTGGAGAACCTCCTCTTCAACGCCCGCGATGCCCTCACCCAGATGGGAGAGCCCCCCGCCGACCCGAGGATCCGTATCGAGGCCGGCCGTGATGGCGAGGACCTGTGGCTGCGAGTGGCGGACAACGGGCCGGGTGTCCCTGCGACCCTGCGCAGCGAGCTCTTCCTCCCCTTCACGACCCAGGGCAAGTCCCACGGCACGGGCCTCGGTCTGGCGATCGTGCGCAACATCGTCCTGGCCCACGCCGGACGCGTGGAGCACGAGGGAGCCGGCCCCCTGGGCGGGGCCAGCTTCCTGGTGCGGGTGCCGCGCCGGCCGCCGCGGGAGGAGCCGGCCTCCCTGGCCGCGGCCTCATGAGGCCGGAAGCCGGTAGTCCAGGAACAGGCAGCGCCCGGTACGGTCGGGGGTGATGGACGCCTGGCCGGGGAGTCCCCGGGCCCAGCGCAGGACCTCCTCCTCCTCCCGGTAGCGCAGGTGCCACTGGAGGACCGCCTCCATGAGCCAGGAGGTCCTGGGCTCCCGCCGAAGGTTCCCGAGGAACAGACCGCCGCCCGGCGCCAGTCCCTCGTGGAGAGCCTGGACCAGCCGCACGGCGAAGTTCTCCGGCAGGTAGTCGAAGAGGCCGGAGGAGGTCACGAGGTCCAGATCCCGAAGGATGCCGGCCCGGGTTCGGCGTTCCTCCTCGGTCTTCGGCTCCAGGATCTGCTTCACCGAGAAGTGGAGGGCGCGGACCCGGACGTTGCGCAGTTCATCGGGGCGCGCGGCGATGCGCTCCAGGAGCCGGGCCTGGGCGTACTCCAGGGAGTCCCGGTCCTGATCCACCAGGATCAACTCCACCGGCTTCTGCGGCGCCGGCGTCTCTTCCAGCCAGCGCTGCATCTCGAGGGCGGGGCCTGCGGCGAGGTTGAGGATGCGCAGGGCCGGGCGGTCGCTTCGTGCCCGGGAGGCTTCCTCCAGGCGTTCGCGCAGCGTGCGTTCGCGCTCCACGACCGTCCGCCCGAGGGGGTAGTGCTGGGCCGTGAAGTGGAGGAAGCGGGCGTAGAGGCTCTCACCCCGCAGCCGGTTTGCGAAGTAGAGAAGCATCAGCTCGAAGTCGCCGGCGTAGCCTCGCGGCTTCAGGCTGGCCCGGCTGTGCATGGGGCAACTGAGGAGCAGGGGGAGCAGGGCCCGCTCCGCGTAGCGGTCGGCGAGAAGGCGGGCTTCGGGAGGCAGATCGGCACGGAGTTCGTCGAGCCGCTCCATCAGCTCGAGGAAGCGCGGCGACCAGCGCATGTGGAACTCCACGCAGAGGCGCCGGACCTCCTCGTCGGGCCAGACTTCCAGGCCGCCCTTCTCCCCTTCGGCACCGGTGAGGACGCGCTTTGCCCCTTCGAGGAGCTGCACGGCCTGGAGGAGTGCGGTTCGGTAGGCCACCGGCAGCTCCTCGCGGCCGGCCTCCTCCTCTCGAAGCAGGCCCTCGAGCCCTCGGGTCCAGTGGACGCGGGCCAGGTCCAGAAGACCCAGCAGCCGGAGCCCCGCCCGGGGCTCGGCCGTGTCCAGGGCGTAGATCAGCTCGCCCTCCCCGCTCCAGAGACGCTGGCCGCCGGAGCGGATCTCGAGGTCCTGGAGGGCCGTCCCCGGAGCCAGGCCCAGGGGGCGCTCCGGACGCAGGCCGAGACCGCCGGGACCGAGGTCGGCGACCGGAAGCTTCTCGTAGCGCCGCCCCTCCGCCTCGAAGGAGCAGAGCAGCGGATCCGGAGTCTCTCCTGCCGGGATCCGCCGGGCGCGCAGCCAGGCCGGCCGGGAGCTTCCCTCGAGGGTGGCATGGACGGCTCCCGTCCGGGAGCGGTCGGTCTCTCGTTCGGTCATGGATTCCCCACGTGTCTTCTCCGGACCGGAGGCGGGGCGCGGGCTCCCCAGCCCGCCGCCGTCCCCGGCCCGGCGGCCGCCTGTCCGTTCCCGTCTCCCGGACCCGGGAACGCCCCCCAACCCCAGGGGTTCCGCGGGTCCGATCCGCGACGGGGAACGATCCGGCGTCCTCACCAGGACGGATTCCCGTGGCCCCAGCATAACGCAGGCGGAGCCCTCCCCTCCAGGCCGGGCAGCCAGGGGCAGGCGGTTCCTGCAGGTCCCGGGGGCCGGGCGCAGCCTGGCGAGGGCCGGGCGTCGTGCGGGGTTTCATAGGTGGAGGCGGATGGGTATCTGCGTTCGCCAGGGCCGGCCCGGGCACCGGTCCCGGGGGGCAGCGGGAGGTCTTGTCGGCACTCCCGGCGCGTGCGCCGGCCCCGCTGCACCGTGCCGGCAGAGCCACGCGAGGGCCTCGGCAGAGGCCGAGAGCAAGGCGGTGCCATCGGCTCGAACCGCCTCAGGTCTGGCGCAGCTTCAGGAGGGGCGTCGAAGCGTCCCCGAAGGAGTCCGCGGGCACTCCCATGGCGTGCAGCAGGGAGAGATGCAGGCCGCACAGGGGCGTCTGCTTCGGGAACACCTGGTACTGGCCTCGCGGGAGGCGGCCGCCGCCGCGGCCGAGAAGGGCGACGGGCAGGCACTTCGGGTCATGGGCGTTGCCGTCGCCGATGCCGGAGGCGAAAAGGACCAGGCTCTGGTCGAGGAGCGTGCCGTCGCCCTCGGGGATCGCGTCGAGGCGCTGGCAGAACCAGGCCAGCTGCTCCACGTGCCAGCGGTTGATGCGCTCGTAGGCCGCCATCTTGTCTTCGCGCCCTTCATGGTGGGAGTAGGGGTGGAAGCCGCCCTCGACGCCGTCCAGGAAGGAGAAGTTCCGTCCGCTCACGGAGTTACCGAACATGAAGGTGGCCACCCGGGTCGTGTCGGTGCGGAAGGCGAGGACCAGGACCTCGAGCATCAGGCGTACATGCTCGGGGAAGGCCGGGATTCCCTCAGGCGGCCGGAGCCCCTCCAGGTGCTCCAGGTGCATCGGGTTCACGGGTTCCCGCTCGGCCCGTGCCAGGCGCTCCTCGAGGGCCCGCACCGACTCCAGGTACTCGTCCAGGCGATGGCGGTCCTCGTAGCCGACCACCCGGCGCAGGCCGCGGGCTTCTTCCAGGACCAGGTCGAGGATGAAGGGGTCCTCGGGCCGGGCGGCGCTCCGCACCCTTCGGAACAGGCGGTCGAAGGCGCGGCGCGGGACGATCTCCTTGGGCAGGGGACGGTCGGGGGCCGCCCAGGAGACGTGGCTCCCGTAGAGGGTGCTGTAGCCCATGTCCACCCGGGAGGTGGGCGGATCGATGCCCAGCTCCAGGGAGGGCAGGAGGGTGTGGCGGCCGACATGGCGCGCCGCCACCTGGTCCACCGTCGTACCGCAGCGGACGTCGCGCCCGCCGGTCTTGCGGACGCGCGCTCCGCTCAGGAGCGAGGTGGTCTTCACGTAGTGGCCTTCGCCCTCGAAGGCGTTCCGGTTGCAGAGGTTGCGCAGGAGCAGGAGCCGGTCGCGCAGGGGCTCCAGGGGCTCGAGGATCGTGGGAAGGGGAGTCGAGGGCTCCTCGTCGCGGGGCCACCAGCCGCGCGGCAGCGCCCCGTTCGGCATGAACAGGCAGGCGAGGCGGACCGGCGGTGCGCCGCCCGGGCCGGCGGCGCGCAGGGGTGCCAGGGCCTCGAGCCAGGGCAGGGCGAGGACGGCGCCGGCGCCGCGCAGGAGACGGCGGCGGGTCCAGGGACGGGAGGGCGGGATCATCCGCGGGACTCTTCCTCCGGAGGCCGGCAGCGAACATAGCGGAAGGGGACGCTCCGGACGAGGGCCTCGACGAAGGCCGAGAAGCGGTAGTCCCGGTCGCCGGCCCGCTCGAGCATGGTCTGGATCCGGTGGCGGTCCTCGAAGGCCGGCGGGCGGCCGAGGCCGTAGGTGAAGAGGCGCTCCAGGAAGGTCCGTGCGAAGTCTTCGCGGTGTTCGAGGAGCCAGTCCTTCAGGCCGACGGGCCCCTGGACGCGGCTTCCGTCCGGGAGGAGGCCGAGGCTGTCGATGGGCTCCTCCTCCGTGCCCTCGCGCCAGCGGCCGATGCCGTCGAAGTTCTCGAGGGCGAAGCCCAGAGGGTCGATGCGGGCGTGGCAGGAAGCGCAGGCCGGATCGGCTCGGTGCGCCTCCAGTCGCTCCCGGAAGGAGCGGGAGGACTCGCCGCCTTCGGGTGAGGACAGGATCCCTGCATTCGGCGGCGGCGGCGGAGGAGGCTGGCCCAGGAGGGTCTCCAGGACCCAGGCGCCGCGCAGGACCGGGCTGGTTCGCGTCGGATAGGAGGTGGCCGTCAGGATGGCGCCGAGGCCGAGGACGCCACCCCGGCGGCGGTCCGGGAGTTCTACACGGCGCATCTTCGGGCCTTCGACGCCGGGAAGGCCATAGTGCTCGGCGAGGGGACCGTTCACGAAGGTGAAGGGGGCGTCCAGGAGCAGGAAGACCGGAGCGTCCTCCTCGACCAGGGTCTGGAAGAGGAGCCGCGCCTCCTCGTACATGGGCCGGCGCAGGCCCTTCCGGTAGAAGTCCTTGTAGACGCGGACGTCGGTCGCCTGGTCGAGGATCCTGCGGTAGCCGAGCCACTGCCCGCCGAAATCCTCGGCGAGGCTGCGCGCCCGGGGATCGGCGAGCATGCGCCGCGCCTGGGCGGCGAGGGTTTCGGGATCGAGGAGGGCACCCGTGGCGGCGTCCCGGCGCAGGGCCTCGTCCGGCGGCGCCGCCCAGAGGAAATAGCTGAGACGGGCCGCCAGGGCGTAACCGTCGAGGAGGCGCCAGCGCTGGCCGGGCCGCTCCGGCAGGGCGCTCTCCACCTTGAAGAGAAAGGAAGGGCTGAGGAGGAGGGAGCGCAGGAAGACGCGCAGGCCTTCGGCGGCGTCCCCGCCCCGGGCTTCGACCCGGTCCAGGAGGGCGAGCCGGGCCTCGACCTCGGCGGGGCGGGCGGGGCGGCGGAAGGCCAGGGAGAGGCGCTCTTCCGCCCAGGCCCGCCGCCCGGCTCCGGAGACCGGCGGGGTCCAGGCCTTGCGGCTCGCGGGAAGAGCCAGGACCGCGTCCAGGATCTCCTCGGTGACGTCCTGGTAGCGCTCCAGGAGGAGGGGGGAGAGCGTGAGGCCCGCGCCCTGGTTGTCGAAGCCGTCGCTCGGAGCGTCCCGGGGCAGCGCCTCGGCGAGACGCCAGGCGAGATCGCCGGGAAGGCCGAGGAGGTCGCGCAGGGTGTTCCGGTACTCCGTGCGGCCGAGGCGCCGCAGCGGCGCCGGCCCTGGATCCCGGGGGTCGGCCGCGAGGGCCTTCAGGCGGTGGTCCAGAGCGGCCAGGAGAGCACGGCGGTCCGCTTCGGGGAGGGGCGGCTCCCCGGCCGGAGGCATCTCGCCGGCGGCCACGAGCTCCCGGGCCAGGTCCCAGACGCGGGCTTCACGGGAGAAGGCCTCCTCGCCCAGGAGCAGGTCCAGGCGGATGCCCGCCCGGGCGCGCTCGGGGCCATGGCAGCGGAGACAATGGGCCTCGACCCAGGGTCCCGGCCCTCCTTCCTGGGCCCCGGCCGTGGAGGCCGTGCAGGTCAGGATCCAGAGGAGGGACGGGATGCGGGCGGCCATCGGCCCGTCCATCCTGCAGGACGGGAGGGGAAGCGTCCAGGAGGACGGCCAGGCGCCCCGGCCCGCGAGGGACCGGGGCGCTCGTCCTCCGGCGGAAGCCCGGGGGCTCAGCCGTTCAGGATCTGGTCCAGCATCTGCAGGGTGCGCTCGTCCAGCCCCCCGAGATCCTTGGCCTTCTGCGCGAAGACCCGGGCGCCATCCAGATCTTCGAAGATCATGCCGCACCAGTAGGCGGCGTTCACGTAGAGCTCGCGCTTCACGTCTTCGTCCTTGGGGCCGCCCATCTCGTCCAGCTTGCGGATGGCGGCGATGGCCTCCTCGCAGGCCTCCTTGCTGTCCACCGACCGGCACTGGGCGACGATGACCTTCTCGATGAGGCCCTTCTCGTTCTTCGGGTCCACCTTCCAGGCGGCCTCCATCACGTCCTTCTCCAGGATGCCGGCCTGGACCAGCGCCTCGGTGGCCTCGGCGTAGAGGCCGGCTTCGTTGGCCGGATCGAGCTCGTAGGCCTTGCGGGCGATGGCGGCCACGGTACCGCGGCCGGCGGTGCCCTCGGACATGCCCGCGAGGACCGTCAGGGCCTCGCGCACGACGGCCACCTTGTCCTCGGCCTGCTCGTAGCGCTCGGCCAGTTCCCGGGCGGCCTTCAGGCCCTTGCGGCCGGCGGTGGCCAGTTCCTCGAGGTGCTGGACATAGGCCTCGGGGCCGCCCGGCCGGTAGCCGGTGGTGCCGAAGACCTCGCCATCCGGCGTCATGAGGAGCACGGTCGGGAAGCCCTGGATGCCGTACTGCCGGGCCAGTTCCTCGTTCCGCTCCGGGTTCGGCACCTTGGCCTTGGCCTCGGGGCCGTTCGGGAAGTCCAGGGCGACGAGGACATAGGCCTCGGAGGCGGGCTTCCAGAAGGACTCGTGGCGGAAGACCTCATCGTGGAGCTTGATGCACCAGCCGCACCAGTCGGATCCGGTGAAATCCACCAGCAGGTCCTTGTTCTCGGAGCGGGCGATCTCGACCGCCTGATCGAAGTCGGCGATCCAGCGGGCGCCTTCTTGTTCCTGGGCCGGGGCGAGAGGGGTGAGGGCCAGCGCAAGGCCGGCGAAGAGGAGGTTGCGTTTCATGTCCGGGTTGACTACGGGCAGGCCGGGGCGGCGCGGGGGAAGAATCCGGCGCCGGGACCTGCCTGCCGGGCGGGATTCGTCCGCGGAACAGGGCATGTTAGGGAATCCCTGGAGGCTGGCGAGAGGATTCCCGGCCCGCGGGAGGTTCTTCCGGGGCAGCAAGGGGCCGTCCCGGCGGGCCCCCGGCCTTACCAGCCGGCGGCCTGCCCGTCCTTCCGGGACTCGCTGGCGCCGATCCAGACGCCGTTGTCCGGGTCCCGGGCGATGGCCTGGTAGCCGCCGAAGAATCCGTTCTCCGTGAAGCGGTGGCCGCGGCGGCGGAGTTCGGCGCGCACCTCATCGCTCCAGCCGGACTCCAGGCCCAGGCGTCCGCCGTCGTCCATGTGCTCCCCGGTCGGCTGGCTGGAGCCGACATGGACCAGGCGCGGTGCGTCTCCGGCCTCCTGCAGGTTCATGCCGAAGTCCACGAGGTTGACCACGATCTGGACGTGGCCCTGGGGCTGGGTGGCGCCGCCCATGACCCCGAAGGCGACCCAGGGCCGGCCGCCGCGAGTGAGGAAGGCGGGGATGATGGTGTGGAAAGGGCG
>JALUUN010000250.1 GCA_027021325.1 Planctomycetota bacterium | reverse complement strand
CCAGGGCCAGCTCGCGTACCGCACCGCGGGCAGCGAAGGTCTGATGGGTGCTGATCATGGCCACCCGCTCGCGCCCGTAGCGCTCGTAGACATAGTCGAGGATCCGGTCGCGCTCGTCCCAGGCGAAGTCCAGATCCACGTCCGGGCAGTCCGTGCGCCCGGAGTTCATGAAGCGTTCGAAGTAGAGGCCGTGGCGCAGGGGGTCCACCTGGGTCAGGCCCAGGAGCCAGGCCACGAGGCTGTTGGCCGCCGAACCCCGGCCGCAATTCTGGATGCCCTGCTCGCGGGCGTAGCGGACGATGTCGGCGACGATCAGGAAGTAGTCGGCGAAGCCCTGCTCCTCGATCTGGCGCAGCTCCCGTCGCAGCTGACTGCGGTAGCGCGGGTCGTCCCGCGGTACGCGCCGCCGGCGCAGGCCGCGTTCGCACAGGCGTGCCAGCCAGACGGAGGCGCTGCGGCCGCCCGGCACGGGGAAGCGCGGCAGGCGCTTCCGGTCCAGGGGGATGCGGAAGCTGCAGGCCCGGGCCAGGCGGGCCGCACCTTCCAGGGCCTCCGGAGCCCAGGCGTAGTCCCGGGCCTGTTCGGCGGGGCCCCGCAGCCAGGCCCCGGGCCCCTCCGGCCGGCGTCCGGGCGGCAGCTCGCCGAGACGGCTGCGGACCGTGCGCTCGCCGATGGCGACCAGAAGGCGGTGGCGCTCGAGGTCCGCGGGCTCCGCTGCCACGACCGGCGGCGCCGCCGCCGCCGGCAGGCCGAGCTCGCCGGCGAGCGCGAGGGCGCGCAGGCCGCTGCTGCCCGGCGGCACCGGCACCGCCAGGTCCTCGGGGCCGCGCTCGCGCAGAAGAGCGCGCAGGACCTCCGCGTCGAAGGGCAGGAGGAAGCAGCCCTCGGTCTCCAGGAGGAGGTCGGTGAGGACGCGGGACGAGGCGATGCCGCCGTGGAGGCCGTCCAGATCCTGGAGCTGGACGGCGGTGCTGGCGCGGCAGAGGGAGGCCCACCCGGCCTCGTCCCGGGCCAGGAGCAGGGCCGTGGCGCCGCCGGCCCGCAGCTCCAGACCATGGACCGGCTGCACCCCCTCGGCCTCGCAGGCCCGCTGGAAGGGCACCGCGCCCCAGAGCCCCTGGCGGTCGGCCATGGCCAGGACCTGGATCCCGCGGCGGGCGGCGGCCCGGGCGAGATCCTCGACCCGGGAGGCGCCGCGGTGGAAGGACCAGGGCGTCGCCACCCGCAGCTGGACGCAGGGCAGACCCCGGTGGAAGGGGGCCGGAAGGGGGGAGGGCATCTGATATCCATCATAGCCCCGGGCGGGAAGGCGGCGGCGGGCGACGGCCCGGGCCCTCAGGCCAGGGCGGGCACGACGAAGGGCGGCCGGTAGAGGCGCGACAGGAGCAGGTTGGGCAGGGGGTCGTCGAACTCCTCGCGGCCCGGGACCAGGCGCAGGGGGCGCCCCAGGACGATCTCCAGTTCCCCGGGCCGGAGCCCCCGCTCGAGCAGGTGTTCTTCGAAGCGCTCCAGGGTCTCGGCGGCGAAGGGCCGGTCACGGAAGGCGGCGCGGATCTCCTCCGGCGGGCTGATGCGGCCGGTGCGGTGGCTGATATTGGCGAAGTGGCAGAGGGCGCTGGAGAGGTGGCCTTCCAGGATCGGTGCGGCGAGGCTCTCCGGCCGCCGCGCCAGGCAGGCGTCCACGAAGTTCTTCACGTGGCGGGCCATGTGGTCGGCGCCGCGGAACTCGTGGACCAGGCGCCCGTTCCGGTCGAGGATCCGGGCGTCGTTGACGCCGAGAACGGCGTAGCCGTCCTCGCACTCCAGGACGTTGCCGATCTTGACGCCGCGGTAGCCCTCCTTTTCGACCTCGCCGTTGTTCTCGTACAGGCCGCGCACCTCGAAGATGAGAAGGCCCTGGGGATAGCGGAAGACCGCCATCTGGGTGTTCGGCGTCTCGCCGTCGTCGCGGTAGCCGAAGCGCCCGCCGACGCTGACCGTCTCGGGAGCCAGCTCCCCGGCGCCCAGGGCCTGGCGTGCGAGGTCCATCTGGTGGATGCCCTGGTTGCCGATGTCGCCGTTGCCGGTCGGCCAGACCCAGTGCCAGTCATAGTGCAGGTTGCGCCGGCGCAGGGGCTCCAGGGGCGCCGGCCCGCACCAGAGGTCGTAGTCGATGTGGCCGGGGACGGCCTGGGCTCCCCGGACGCGGCCGATGGAGGGCCGGCTCTTGTAGCAGAGGCCGCGCGCGACCCGCAGAGGCCCGAGCTCTCCCCGGCGCACCATCTCGATGGCACGCTGCACCGGCTCCGAGGAGCGGGACTGCGTCCCGGCGGCGACGACCCGGCCGTAGCGTTCGGCGGCGGCCACGGCCTGGCGGCCCTCCCAGACGTTGTGGGAGACCGGCTTCTCGCAGTAGACGTCCTTGCCGGCCTGGCAGCCCCAGACCGTGGCCAGGGCATGCCAGTGGTTCGGCGTGGCGACGGCCAGGGCGTCCACCTCGGGATCCTCCAGGAGGCGGCGCAGGTCGCGGAAGGTCTTCGGGGCGACGCCGTGGCGGCGCTCGAACTCCGCGGCGCGCTCGCCCAGGACACGCCCGTCGGGGTCGCAGAAGGCCACGACCCGGGCGCCGGGGGTGCGCTGGAAGACGCCGGCCAGGGCCATGCCCCGGCTGCGCAGGCCGACGACGGCGAGGCGCAGTTCCGAGGCGGCGCCCAGGGGCCGGGAGCGTGGCCGGGGAGAGGTCCAGCCACGGGAACCGAGGAGGAGGCTGCCGCCGGCGGTGGCGGTGCCGAGGAAGCGACGGCGGGAAGTCCGGGACATGGCAGGGTGCGGCGGACGGGCGGCCGTCCGCGGGATCCCGGACACGGTACCTTGAGCCCCCATGCTGTGCAGCCTCCTCCTGAGCCTGGCCGCCGCCCCGCCCCAGGAGGCGGCGGAGCGCGAACCCGTTCCGGTCCTTCTCGTCAGCGGTGCCAACAACCACGACTGGCGCTGGACCACCCCGTTCCTCAAGGCCATCCTCGAGCGCGACGGCCTGTGCCGCGTCGAGGTCACCACCGAGCCCTCGCGCACCCTCGCCGACCGGGAGGGCCTGCGTGCCTACCAGGCCTTCGTTCTCGACTACAACGGGCCACGCTGGGGCGAGGAAGCGGAGCGGAACTTCGTGGATGCCGTGCGCGCTGGAACCGGTGTCGTCGTGATCCACGCCGCCAACAACGCCTTTCCGGGCTGGAAGGAATACGAGGAGATCGTCGCCCTCTGCTGGCGGGAGGGCACCGGGCACGGCCGCTTCCATGCTTTCGACGTCCGCATCCGCGACCGCGATCATCCGGTCACGCGCAATCTGGACGACCTCGTCGGCCACCCCGATGAGCTCTATCACCGGCTGGTGCCCATGCATGGAACCGACTACCGGGTTCTGGCCACCGCCTGGTCGGACCCCGCCACGGGCGGCACCGGCCGCGACGAGCCCATGATCCTCGTCAAGGAGTACGGCGCGGGCCGGGTCTTCCACACTCCTCTCGGCCATGTCTGGCGCAGCGCCGAGGCCACCCACGCGTCCTACCTGGATCCCGCCTTCCAGGAGCTCGTGCGCCGCGGTACCGAGTGGGCTGCGACCGGAGAGGTGCGCGAGCCGGCCCCGAACACCCTGACGCCGGCTGAGCGCCGCCAGGGCTGGGAGCTCCTCTTCGACGGCCGCAGCCTCGCAGGCTGGCGGGGGTGGCGCCGCGAGGGGCCGCCGCCGGAGGGCTGGAGCATCGAGGACGGCAGTCTCGCCGTCCAGGCCGGAGGCGGCGATCTCCTGACGGTGCGCCGCTTCCGCGACTTCGAGTTCTCTTTCGAGTGGAAGTGCAGCCCGGGGGCCAACAGCGGCGTCATGTACCACGTGGGCGAGAGCCTGGACGCCCCGTGGATGACCGGACCCGAGTTCCAGATCCTCGACGACGCCGGCGCCGGCGTGGACGCCGGCGATCCCCACTCCGCCGGCGCCCTCTACGCCATCTACCCGCCCCGGGACAAGGTCCTGCGCCCGGCGGGTGCGTGGAACCGGGGGCGGATCGTCGTCCACCGCGGCCGCGTGGAGCACTGGGTGAACGGCACCCGGGTGGTGGAGGCGCGCCTGGACGACGAGGTCTGGAGGGAGCGGGTGGCAGCGAGCAAGTTCCGGGCCTGGCCGGAGTTCGGGAGCCTGGCCCGCGGCTCCATCGCCCTCCAGGATCACGGCAACCGGGTCTGGTTCCGCAACCTGAAGATCCGGGAGCTGCGCCCGGAGCCGGCGGGACCGGTGGTCGAGCTCTTCAACGGGCGGGACCTCGAGGGCTGGACCTTCTTCCTGCAGGAGGAAGCGCAGCCGGAGGAAGTCTGGTCGGTCCGTGACGGTGTCCTGGTCTGCCGCGGCCGCCCCATCGGTTATCTGAAGACCGAGCGCAGCTTCGCCAACTACATCCTCGAGCTCGACTGGCGCTTCGACCCCGAGAAAGGCCCCGGCAACAGCGGCGTCCTCCTGCGCCTGAGCGGCGAGGACCGGATCTGGCCCCGGAGCATCGAGGCCCAGCTCATGAGCGGCCAGGCCGGAGACTTCTGGAACATCGGCGAGTTCCCGATGCGCACCGATCCCCGGCGCACGCGGGGCCGCAACACGCGCCGCACCCACAGCAACGAGCGGCCCCTGGGCCAGTGGAACCACTACGAGATCCTCCTCGACCAGGACAGCTGCGTCCTCAAGGTCAACGGCGAGGTCCTGAACGTCGCTACCGGCTGCGAGGTCCTGCCCGGCCCCATCGGCCTGCAGTCGGAGGGCGCGGAAATCCACTTCCGCAACATCCGCTTGACGCCGCTTCCGGACTGAGGGCCGCCGCTACCAGCCTTCCCGCGGCGGACGCGCCACCAGCTCCCGGGCGCCCTCGGGGCCGCCGGTGATGCGCAGGCCGGGTCCGTCCCAGGCCACCGCGCCCCCGGCCCGCCAGGCGACGTTGCCCAGGAGCACGGTCTCCGTCAGGGGGCCCGCGTAGCCGAAACGGCACAGAGGGGCCGGCCCGCCGCGGATGGCGTCGAGCCATTCCCGGTGGTGGCCGGGGGAGGGAGGAATGCGCTCGGCGGGCTCCCCGGCGTCCCGGAAGCGCTCGGCGGGCAGGCCGATCCAGCGACCGTAGTCGGCCAGGAGGTATCCCTCCTCACCTTCGAAGAGGACACCCATGCCCCACTCGGGAAGCTCCGGAACCTCCTTCAGGGCCGGCGGGCGCAGGCCGCCGTCGTACCAGTGCACCTCCAGGGCTGTGCCTCCGGGACCCGGGAAGTCCCAGCGGCAGTGCATCGCGGTCGGAGCGGTCTCGGGATGGGGCTTCGGGTTCTCTGCTTCCGCGCCCGAGGGGTAGCGGAGCTCCAGGGCCCAGAACACGAGGTCCAGGAGGTGGCAGCCCATGTCGGCCAGGGTGCCGCCCCCGAAATCCCAGAAGCGCCGCCACTGGCCGCCGGTGTGGTACACGGAGTGGTAGGGGCGCTCCGGCGCCGGGCCGAGCCACAGATCCCAGGCCATCCACTCGGGTACCGGCGGCGTCTCCGGGGGGCGCTCGCCGCCGCCCCAGGCCTTGCCGACCCAGGCCGAAGCCCGGCGGATGCGCCCGAGGAGGCCGCTTCGCACCTGTTCCACGACCCGGCGGTAGTTCTCGCTGGCGTGGATCTGGGTGCCCATCTGGGTCGCTACGCCGCGCGCGGCAGCCAGCTCCTGCAGCGTCCGGCACTCCCGGAGATCGCGGGTCAGAGGCTTCTCGCAGTAGACGGGAAGCCCGGCCTCCAGGGCCGTCTGGGCGGCGGGGAAGTGGGTATGGTCCGGTGTCGAAACGACGACCCCGTCCAGTTCTACGGAGGCGATCATGTCGCGGAAGTCACGGAAGGTCCGCGCCCCGGGGAAGGAGCCCGCCGCCGCCTCCAGGAGGCGGGCGTCCACGTCGCAGAGAGCGGCGATCTCCTCGTGGGCCACGGCCTGGAGGTTCGCCGCGCCGCGCCCCGAGACCCCGACGATGCCGAGGCGCAGGCGTTCGAGGGGGGAGGGCCGGAGGCCTTCCATCGCCAGGGCCGCGGGCAGGGCCAGGGCACCCTGGAGGACCCGGCGGCGCGTGGGGCCTCGTGCGGGGCGGGGGCGGGGCGATTCCATGCCGCGTCCAGGATAGGGAGGGTGCCTCCGGTTCTAGGATGGGTTCATGCCCCGCGCCTTCTTCCGCCGGCTGTTTCTCCCTCTCCCGGCCCTGCTCCTGGCCCTGGCCGCCGGCGCCGCCGCCGGGCGGGGGCTTCCGCGGCCGACCGGCCCCGCCGAGCAGGCCCGGGCCTTCCTGGAGATCCTGGAACCCGCTGCCCGCCGCCAGGCCCGGCATCCCTGGGCGGACCCCTCCCGGCGTCGCTGGAACTTCGTCCCGGGGCCGCGCGAGGGGCTGTCCCTGGCCGAGCAGTCCCCGGAGGCGCGCCTCGCCCTGCACGCCCTCCTGCGCTCGGTCCTCAGCGAGGCCGGCTACTTGAAGGCCAGCGCGGTGATGGCCCTGGAGGCGGTGCTCCGCGAACTCGAGGGTTCCGAACAGCGGGACCCGGAACGCTACTGGATCGCCTTCTACGGCGAGCCCGGCGGTGGGGCGCCCTGGGCCCTGCGCTTCGAGGGCCACCACCTGAGTCTCAACCTGACCTTCCGGGACGGCGAGGCCTTTCCCACTCCCATGTTCTTCGGCAGCAATCCCGCCCGCGTCCTGAGCGGGGAGCAGGCCGGTCTGCAGGTCCTGGCCGGGGAGGAGGAGGCCTTCCGCCACTTTCTCGAGGCCCTCACCCCGGATCAGCGCGCCGCCGCCCGCGCCGCTGACGAGGCCTGGCCGGAGATCCTCATGAGGCCGGGGGTGGACGCCCTCCCGCCGGACCGTCCCCTCGGGCTCGAGGTCGAGGACCTCGACCCCGGGCAGTTCGACCGCTTCCTGGATCTGGTCGCGGTCTTTGTGGACCGCCTGGAGCCCGCCCTCGCCGCGCAGGAGTGGGACCGCCTCCTGGGGGTGCCCGACGAGGCCTTCCGCTTCCGCTTCGTCTGGGCGGGGAGCGCCGAGCCCGGGGCCCGCCACGCCTGGCGGATCGAAGGCCCGGACCTGATCCTGGAGTACGTCGCCTTCCAGAACGGAGGCAACCACGTGCACACGGTCTGGCGGGGCGGGCTCCGGGAGTTCGGCGGGCCCGCGGAAGACTCCTGAACCCGCTGCTGCCCGCGCCCGGCCGGAGGCTGGTCCTCTTCCTTCTGGGTCCGGGACCGGCCTCGCGCCCCCGGAGGAGTGAGGGCGGCCTCGGTCCTCAGTCCCGCGGCCTTCCCGGGTGCAGGCGCCGGGGAAGGACCGCCCGCAGGCGGCTCAAGAGCAGGCCGGTCCCGAAGCTGACCCCGACCCCGATGGCGGCGTAGAGGAAGAAGTGGATCCCGGTCCAGGTCCGCACGGCGAAGGCCGCGCCGCCGCCGGCCAGGGTTCCGAGGAGGGCCTCGCACTCCTTCACCTCCCGGGTGAGGACGCCCAGGAGGAAGAGGCCGCCGATGCAGCCGCCGGCCAGGCTGAGGATCTCCACGTAGACGTTGACCATGGAACGGGCCCCGGTGAGGGCCAGGAGCACCGCTACCAGGGTCGCCGCCGCTCCTGCGGCCAGGGTCCAGAGGCGTGCGCTCCGGAGGCCGCGCTTGCCGTCCAGGAAGTCGGTGGTCACGACGGCCGCGACGCTGTTCATGGAGGAGTCCACGCTCGACATGGCTGCGGCGAAGACGGCGGCGATCACCAGCCCGGCGAGCCCCGTGGGCAGCTCATGGGCGAGGAACCACGGGAAGACCGCATCGGCCTGGACCTCCTCGCCCAGGCGTTCCGGGTGGTGGGCGTAGAAGTCCCACAGGGCCGTGCCGATGGCGTAGAAGAGGAGGCTGGCCGGGAGGGTGAGCCAGCCGTTCGCCCAGAGAGCCCGGGCCGCGCCGCGCTGGTCCGGGGTCGTCATGTAGCGCTGGATCATGGTCTGGTCCGTGGCGTAGGGGACCAGGACCGCAAAGAAGTTGCCCAGAAGGACCACCCACAGCACCGGGCGCGCCGGATCCAGGTCGAGTTCGGCCCAGGTCAGGCGGCCCTGGGCGGCGGCCCGCTCGAACATCCCGGCCGCGCCGCCCTCGACGCCGGCGGTCAGGAGGACCAGGCTCAGGCCGGCGCCGGCGAGGAGGAGGACGGCCTGGACAACGTCGGTCCAGATGACCGCCTCGATACCGCCGGCCACGGTGTAGGCGGAACAGAGCAGCCCCATGCCGAGAATGGAGGCCAGGACCGGAAGGTCCGTGACCGTGGCCAGGGCCAGGGCCGGCAGGAACAGGACGATGCCCATGCGGCCGAGCTGGAAGAGCAGGAAGACCGTGGCGCCTACCCGGCGAGAGGCCTTGCCGAAGCGGGCTTCGAGGTACTCGTAGGCGCTCGTGACGTCGAGGCGCCGGTAGACGGGCAGGAACCAGTGCACGACGACCGGGACCACGAGGAGGATGCAGACCTGGGCCGGGAAGTAACGCCAGTCGGTGCGGGCCTCGTCGGTGCGATAGACCTGGGCCGGGATCGCCAGGAAGGTGATGGCGCTGAGCTGCGTTCCGAAGATGCTGAGTCCGGTCGCCCACCAGGGAATGCGCCGGCTGCCCCGGAAGTAGCCGTCCGTGTCCCGGTGGTGGCGGCTGCTCCACAGCCCCAGGACGAGGAGGAGCAGGAGATAGAGGCCGAGGACCGCGAGGTCGGCCGTCCCGAAGTGGAGGGTGTCGTCCTGCGGGGGCGGGGACGGCATGGCGGGCATCCTAGGCGGGCGCAGGCCGGAGCCGGAAGGCCCTGCTAGGGTGCCCGTCATGGCCTGGATCGAGCGCATCCCGCCGGAGGAGGCGAAGGGGGAACTGCGGAAGCTCTATGCCGCCGGGCGCGACCCCCGGAACGGCCGGGTGGACCACATCCTCCAGGTTCACTCCCTGCACCCCGAGGGTCTGCAGGCCCACCTCGCCCTGTATCGGGCGGTGATGCGGCCCGGGCAGGGGCTCGACCTCGCCGACCGGGAACTCGTGGCCTGGCAGGTGAGCCGCTGGAACGGCTGTTTCTACTGAGAGACCCACCACCGGCGCGGTCTGCCCCGGGCCCTTGGCGACGACGCCCTGCTGGAACGGCTCGAGGCCGGGTGGCGCGGGGCCGGTCTCGGGCCGCGGCGGGAGGCCATGCTGGAGTATGCGCGGCGTCTCAGCCTCGCGCCTTCGGCCGTGGGCCGCGAGGATGTCGAGGCCTTGCGGGCGGCCGGCTTCACGGACGCCGCCATCCTGCACCTGGCCGAGATCGTGGCCTACTACGCCTTCGTCAACCGCATCGCCTCGGGCCTCGGGGTCGCCCTCGAGGAGCCCGGGGACTGAGCCGGGCTCAGGCGGCTTCCCGCGGATCCGGGTCTTCCCCGGCGAGGCCGACGCGCTCCATGCGACGGACCTGGGCTGCGGCCCGCCCCAGCAGATCCAGGCGCACCAGGCTCTCGCGGTCGCGGATCGCTCCGGCAGGGAACCAGCCGTGGTGCTCCACGGGCGCCTCGAAGCGCGGATCCCGGCAGCGGACCGTGCATTCCAGGGTGGAGTCCACTTCTTCGGGATCCAGGAGGATCAACCGCTGGACCTGATGAGGCCCGAGGCGGGGGATGCGGATCGTGCGCGCGCAGCGTACGGAGGGACGCTCCGACCAGCGCAGGCCGAAGACCTCGACCTCCAGGTCCCGGACCTCGTTCTGCTGCTCGTTGCACAGGTAGAGGGCGGGACGTCCGCCGGCAGGGTTCTCGACCAGGGCCAGGGCCAGGTCCCCGGAGGGCAGCCGCTGCTGCGGGCGCTGCAGGTCCACGAGGTACTCTGCCCAGCGTCGCAGGCCCTGGGCAAGCTGCTCCAGGCGCAGGCCGAGGACCGGTTCCTCGAGATCCTCGGTGCTCAGGCCGAAGACCGCCTGCAGGCCGGCCCGGGCCATCTCCGCCGCCGCCGGCAGGCTCGGCACCCGCTCCTGGCGGCGGAGGATCGCCTCGCACCAGGCGGCGAGCGTGCGGTTGGCGTCGCCCAGGTCCTCGGTCGCGCTGATCAGGGAGCAGTGGTCGAGTTCGCGGGCGATCTCGAGAGGATGCCAGGGAGCGCAGGGTCCCAGAGGCCGGCCGCCTGCCTGACGCACGCGAAGCGGGACCCGGCTGGCAACCGACGGAGGATCGTCGAGGCGGACCTCCCAGGAAACCCGGGATCCGTGCAGGGAGCGAGCCTGGATCCGACAGAGACCCGCGGGCGGATTCTCGGAGCCCGACCCGCGCAGCCAGGCAGCCCCTCCCTCCTCCAGGCTTCCGAAGCGGAACTGCCGCGGGCTGCCGGAGGCCTCCTCCAGGATCTGGAGGCTGAGCTCCCGGAGCGGCGGGCCGCCGTTGAAGATCCCCAGGGCCCAGGAGGTCTCGCCTCCGGGATCGGCCTCGAGGACCGCCGGCGGAACCTCGTCCGCCGGGATCCAGGCCAGCCAGGCCCGTGGCCGGAACCAGCGGAGCGAAGCGGCGGCGGGGGCGAAGGGGCGGGTCGGACTCATGGCTCTCTCTCCCTCCTAGTCGTCCTGGGAAGCGGGGCTGCGATCTTTCTGCCCGGGGCGGGGACGAGGATTCCGGGAGTTTTTCCGGAACCACCCGCATCCACCTGCTCCGCGCGGCCGCGCCCCCCGGCGGGGGCCGGGATTCCGTGAGGAAAGCGGCCCGGAAGGGAAAAAGTGTGCCCGACCGGAGACGGGACGGCGTCTCCGGCCGGGCCAGGGGGAGGGGGAGGGAGTCCGACCCTATCTGGGGATCACGTCCTCGAGGTGCTGCTGCTTGTTGAGGTCGATCCCGAGCTCGGACTTCAGGAAATAGCCCAGGAGGAAGACGGTGCCGAGAAAGAAGGTCAGGAGGCCTACCAGGAAGAAGATCACCCCGAGCTTCCGGGTCTGCCGGCGGCGCTCCCGGGCCACCCGGCGGGTCGAACGACGGCGGTCCTTGCCGACCAGGAAGACGACGTAGATCCGGGTGAACCAGAGCGGAATCGTCGTCCGGAAGTCGATGGCGTGGGGGCTCTTCTTCGGGTTCAGGGCCTTCTGCAGGGCCTGCATCTGCTCCAGGGTGTAGGTCTGGCGCACCTCTGGAGCCATCCGGTCCAGGACGCTGGCCGTGTAGGCGTCGGGCTTCCACATGGCCCGCTCTTATCGGCCGGGAGCCGTGTCCTTCTGGAGGGACTTCCGGTTCAGCGGCCCGGGACCGCCTCGGACCAGCGGCTGAGGCGCCAGACCGAGGGATTCAGCAGGGCGAGGACCGCGACGATTTCCAGGCGGCCCAGCCACATCCCCAGGGAGAGAAGGACCTTGCTGATCGAGGGCAGGTCGGCGTAGCTGCCCATGGGGCCTGCCGGGCCGAAGGCCGGACCGATGTTGCCGACGCAGGCCAGGGAGGCGCTGAGGCCGGTCACAAGGTCGGTGCCGAGGAGGACCAGGGACGCCCCGAGGAGGAAGTAGAGGGCGAGGTAGACGACCACGACGTGGATCACCGCGCGCAGGGCCTCGCCGGGGACGGGGCGGCCGCGGTAGCGGACCGGCGCCACCGCCTGGGGGTGGAGGACCAGGAGGACCTCCCGCCAGCAGAACTTCAGGAGGAGCAGCAGGCGGATGGCCTTGGCGCCGCCTGCTGCCGAACCGGCGCAGCCGCCGACCAGCATCACGAAGACCAGGAGGATGCGGGCGCCGTCGCCCCAGAGGTTGTAGTCCACGCTGGCGTAGCCCGTGCTCGAGATCAGACTTGCCGACTGGAAGGCGCCGGCGCGCAGCTCTTCTCCGCCGGGGATGCCGCCGGCCACCACCAGGGCCGTACCGCCGGCCCCGAGGGCGAAGGCCAGGAGGTAGAAGCGCAGCTCCCCGTCGCGCAGGAGGAGGCGCAGGCGGCCCGTCAGCGCGTTCCAGAGCAGAGGGAAGGAGGTTCCGCCCAGGAGCATGAAGACGACAAGGATCCACTCCGCCTCCGGATTCCCGTAGCCGGCTACGGACCGCGGGTGAGGGGAGAACCCTCCGGCTGCCATGGTCGTCATGGCGTGGCAGAGGGAGTCGAAGGGGGCCATGCCGGCGACTCCGGCCAGGAGCAGCGCCTCCAGCAGGGTCAGCCCGCCATACAGGAGCCACAG
>JALUUN010000249.1 GCA_027021325.1 Planctomycetota bacterium | reverse complement strand
GGCGTCGCCGTCCATGACGGCGCCGTCCCGGGTCTCCAGGTTCCAGAGGCTGGAGCCGGCCAGCTGGACGAGGTCCAGGCCGAGCCGGGCGGCGGCGCGCTGCATGCTCGCCTGGGTGCGCAGGCTCGGGTCCAGGAAGAGGAGGCCGAGGGCGCGTCCCGGCCGCGGCCGGACGGCCGCTCCCCGGGCCAGGCGGCGGGCGCGGCGGACCAGAGCGAGGGCGGTCGCGCGGTCCAGGTCGTGGAGGCGCAGGAGGTTCATCGGATCGGGGCCGGCGGGGCGGAGCTGAGGGCGGAGACGGCGGCGGTCCAGGCCCGCTCCAGGGGCTCCAGGGCCTCCCCGGGCAGGTCGAGGGGCGGCATCAGGCGCAGGACGGCGGGGTCCCAGGTGGTCCCGGCGAGGACCCCGGCCTCGAGGAGAGCGTCGCGGAGCACGGGGGCCCGAAGCGGCGGCTCCAGCTCGACGCCGAGGAGCAGGCCCCGGCCGCGCAGGGCGCGCACCCCGGGGAGGCCGGCGAGGAGCTCCTGGAGGCGGGCGGAGAGGGAGCGCACGGCCTCGAGGAAGGCCGGCCGGTGGACGCGGCGGGCGACCTCCGCGGCGGCGGCCAGGGCCAGGGGCGCCCCCCCGAAGGTGCTGCCCAGCAGGCCCGGGTCGAAGGCCGAGGCGGCGGGCTCGCGGAAGAAGGAGAGCCCCAGGGGCAGGCCCCCGGCCACGCCCTTGGCCGTGGCGAAGGCGTCGGGAACGACGCCCAGGGCCTGCGCCGCCCAGGAGGCGCCGAGACGGCCGTTCCCGGTCTGGACCTCGTCGAAGAGGAGCCAGGCGCCGCTCCGGTCGCAGGCCTCGCGCAGGGCTTCGAGGAAGTCCCGCGGCGCTTCGCGCACGCCGGCCAGGGACTGGACCGGCTCCAGGAGGACGCAGGCCACCTCTTCGTCCAGCTCCGCGGCTGCTGCGGCTTCCCCGAAGGGCAGACGCCGGACCCCCCAGGGCGAACGCGGCGTCACCGCGCCGGCGCGGGAGGAAAGGCAGGCGACGCCCGCGGTGCGGCCGTGGAAGGCACCGTCGAAGACCGCGACCGCCGGGCGTCCGGTGGCGGCGACGGCCGCCTTCAGGAGGTTCTCGTTGGCCTCGGCCCCGGAGTTCGTGGCGAAGACCTGCCAGGCGCCCGGCGGCAGGGAGGGTTCGAGGGCGGCGAGAAGAGTCGCCCGCCCGCCGTGCTCCAGGGCGTTGGAGACGAAGGAGAGCTCCTCCCACTGGCGGGCCAGGGCCGCGCCCACGCCGGGGTCGCCGAGACCGAGGGTGTTCACGCAGTGTCCGCCGTAGAGGTCGAGGACCGGGCCGCGGTCGGTCTGCAGCCAGGGGCCGCGGCCGCCGGTCACCCGGAACGGCAGGCGGCGGTAGGACGGAAGCTCGCGCAGGCGCCCGCTCACAGGACCCCCCAGCCGCTGCGGGCGAGACCGAGGTCCTCGGGCAGGCCGAGGCTCCGGTTCAAGGCCTGGAGCCCCTGGCCGGAACCGCCCTTGAGAAGGTTGTCGAGAACCAGGAAGACCTGGAGGTGGCCGTCGCGCGCCTGGGCGTGGAGGAGCGCGCGGTTGCTGCCGGCGGCGGCCCGGAGTTCCGGCGGCTCCTCGCACCAGACGAGGAAGGAAGCGGCGCCGGTGAGGGGCGCCCAGGCCTCCCGGAGCTCCCCCGCCGCCACTCCCGCACGCAGGGGCGCGACGAGGCTGAGGTGGATGCCGCGGACCTGAGGGCCGCGGTGCGGCAGGAGGCGGAAGGCGAGGCCGCCGGCTCCGGCCGCCTCCAGAGCCCGCCCGATCTCCGCCTCGTGGCGGTGGCCGCCGGCCGCGTAGGCCTGGAGGTTGGCGTGGCGGAAGGGGTGGTGGACCGGCGCCGCCGGCCGGTTGCCCGCACCGCTCGAGCCGGTGACCGCCCACATCACCGCCTCTCCCGCGGGATCCAGGAGGCCGGCGGCCGCCGGCGGCACGAGGGCGAGCTGGGCGGCGGTCGCGAAGCAGCCCGGGGCGGCGAGGCGCGTCGCGGCGGTCCAGTCGAGTTCCGGCCGCAGGAGGTCCTGGAGTTCGGGCAGGGCGTAGAGAAAACCGCGGGAGCCGTCGCGGTGGTCGGCGGAGAGGTCGAGAACGCGCAGGCCCGGGGGCAGGCCACCGAGGCGCTTCTCGAGACGCTCCAGGGCCGGGGCCGCCTCGCCATGGGGCAGGGCCAGGACCAGGACCGCCTCCCCCTCCGCGGCGAGGATCTTCTCGAGGAGGGTGAGCCCCGCCGCCTCGGCGGCGAGGGGCGGCGGCGAGGCCAGGTGCGGGAAGGGCAGGCCGGCGGCGGGATCGCGCACCAGACCCAGCCGCGCCTCGAGGAAGGGGTGGCCCTCGAGGAGGCGCAGGAACTCCCCGGCCAGCATGCCGCGGGCGCCGTGGACCAGGACCGGCAGAGGCCGGGACGGGACGGCCTCCCGGGTGGCGCGGGCGGAGGCGGGAAAGGGCAGGCTCACGGCAACAGGGCGGGGCTTTCCTCGAGAAGCAGGGCGGCGAGGGTCTCGGGCTCGCGGCGGGCGTTGCGCGCCGGGATCCCCAGGTGCTCTTCGCAGTAGAGACGACCGGCGGGGGAGTCCGTCAGGGGGCCGGTCACGGCATGGAGCTCGAGACCGTGGTGCTCGCGCAGGCGCGTCCAGGCCCCCCAGGCGCCGGCCGGATCCTGGGCGCAGAGG
>JALUUN010000248.1 GCA_027021325.1 Planctomycetota bacterium | reverse complement strand
CGGGAGCGGGAGTGGCTCCGCAGCCTGGAGCGGGCGCCGGCGCCGCGGCGCTGGGCTGCCTTCCTGCGCCAGGGAGGGCCCGGCTACCTGCAGAGCGCCCTGACGCTGGGCGGGGGCAGCGCCTCCACGGCCCTCTTCGCCGGCGCCGTCTTCGGCTACGAACTCCTGTGGGTGGCCCCCGTCGCCATGCTCTTCGGCGTCTGGATGCTCTCCGCCGTCGCCCACCAGACCCTCTCCACCGGCCTGCGCCCCTTCGAGGCCATGCGCCGCTTCGCCGGCCCCTTCTTCGCCTGGGGCTGGGCCCTGGGCGCCCTGATCTCCTCCTTCATCTGGCACTTCGCCCAGTACTCCCTGGCGAGCGCGATGCTCCAGGACATCGCCGACGCCACCCTCGGCCTGCGCGTGGACCGCCTCCCGCTCGGCCTCGGCGTCCTGGTGTGGGCCGTCGCCACGGCCTGGATGTACGGCTCCTCGCCGCGCCTCCTGCGCCTCTTCGAGCGCCTCCTCCAGGGCATGGTCTACGCCATCATCCTCTGCTTCGGCTGGGTGGTCCTGAAGACCGGCGTCCGCGACCCCACCGGCCTCCTCGCGGGCTTCGTTCCCTTCCGCTTTCCCGAGCCGCGCAACGGCGTGGACCCCATGACCCTCGTCATCGGCGGCCTCGCCGCCGCCGTCGGAGCCAACATGCTCTTCCTCTATCCCTACAGCCTCCTGGCCCGGGGATGGGGGCGCGAGCACCGGCGCCTCGCCCGCTTCGACCTGATCGCCGGGATGTTCCTGCCCTACTGCATCGCCATGAGCCTCATGGTGATCGCCACCGCCAACACCCTCTACGTCGAGGGCGGCGTGACCGGCCAGCTCGGCGTCCTCGACGCCAGCCGCTCCCTGGCCGCCGCCGTCGGCCCCACCGCCGGCCGCATCGTCTTCGGCCTCGGCGTTCTCGGCATGGCCGCCTCCTCCATCACCCTGCAGATGCTCTGCAGCGGCTTCGCCTGCTCGGAGATGTTCGGCTGGAAGGTCGGCAGCCTCCGCTACCGCCTGGCCTGCCTGATCCCCGTCCCGGGGGTCCTGGGCTCGGTCTTCTGGGACGAGATCGCGATCTGGATGGCGGTGCCGACCACGGTCCTCTGCGGCTTCCTCCTGCCCGTCGCCTACCTGGGCTTCCTGCGCCTGCAGCGCTCCTCCGCCTACCTTGGCGCCGACCGTCCCCGGGGCGCCCTGGGCTCGCTCTGGTTCGCCGGCATGGCCGTCGCCACCGGCACCCTGATCCTGTTCCTGGCCTGGTTCGCCTGGTACCGCCTCCCCGGCTGGTTCGAGCACCTGGCCTGATCAGCCGCCGCCGGGCGCCGCCACCCGCAGCTCCCGGAGCGCCCGCGCCACCGCCTCACCGGCGCGGCGCAGCTCGGCTTCGGTCTCGGAGCCGCTGAGGGAGAAGCGGAGCACCGAGGAGCGCAGCTCCCGGGGCAGCCCGAGGGCGACGAGAACCGGCGAGTCCGAAGCCCCGTGACGGTGGCAGGCCGAGCCGCTGCCGACCAGCACGCCCTGGCTCTCCAGGTGGTGCAGGAGGGGCTCGGCCGGGGCCCCCGGAAAGGCGCAGGAGAGGATGCCGCCCTGGATCCGGTCCTCCGCTTCAGGGCCGAGAACCCTCAGGCCCGGGTGGGCGCGGCGCAGGGCCTCCAGCAGGAGGCGGCGGCGGCGCAGGAAGCGCTCGGGCTCGGATTCCAGGGCCTCGCGGCGCAGGCGGGCGGCGCGGGCGAAGGCGGCCGCGCCGGCGACGTTCTCGGTGCCGCTGCGCAGCCCCCCCTCATGGCCGCCGCCGCGGAAGAGGGGCCGAGGCTCGGGCCCGCCCTCGCGCAGGAAGAGCGCCGCACAGCCGCGCACGCCGCCGATCTTGTGGGCGGCGACGGCGACGCTGTCGGCGCCGGTGGAGGCCACCGTCGGACGGATCTTGCCCAGGGCCTGGACCGCGTCCACGTGGAACGCGGCCTGCGGAGCGCGCCGCCGCACCCGCTCCACGAGGGCGGCCACCGGGTGGAGGCTCCCGAGTTCGTTGTTCACCCACTGCACCGCGACCAGGACCACGTCCCCGTCGAGGAGGGGCTCGAGGGCCTCGGGCAGGATGCGGCCCTCGCGGTCGGCGGGCACGGTCTCCACGCGGAAGCCCTCCGCCTCCAGGGCGCGGGCGGCCTCGAGGGCGGCGGGATGCTCCAGCGCTCCGGCCAGGACCCGCGGCGTCCGCGGCCGCACCCGCCCGCGCAGGCGTCGCGCCAGGCCCTGGATGCCGAGGTGGTTGCTCTCCGTTCCGGTGGCGGTCCAGACCACGCGGTAGCCCTCGGCACCGGCCGCCCGCCGCAGTTCGGCGCGGGCTTCCTCCAGACGCCGCGCCGCCGCCGCCCCGGCGCCGTGCAGGCTCGAGGGGTTGGCGTAGAGCTCGCGGCAGACGCGCACGAACTCCTCCAGGGCCTCGGGGAGGACCGGGGTGGTGGCGGCATGGTCGAGGTAGAGGACGGGCTCCACGCCGCCATTGTCGCAGGAAGCCCGCGGCCGGGGCCTCGTGCCCGGAAGCTCCGCCAGAGAGGCCCCAGGGATTCCCCGGCGTGGGGAGTCCTCCCCGGGCGGCCCCGGCGAGGCCCCGGACAAGTCCCAGCCCTTTCCCGGCCCCTCCGTAGAATCCGGGATCCCCCTGCCCATGCGCATCCGTCTCCTGCCCCTCCTCTG
>JALUUN010000247.1 GCA_027021325.1 Planctomycetota bacterium | reverse complement strand
GGGGCCGCGGAATCCCCAGGCCCTGCCCGGCTGGCTGGCGAGGGTGGTCCGGAACTTCGCCCTGAAGGCCCGCCGCGGCGAGCGCCGGCGCCTGCGGCGGGAGGAGATCGGCGCCCGGCCGGAGGGCCTTCCGGCCACCGGCGACGTCGTTGAGCGCGGCGAGGCCCTCGGCGCCGTGGTCCAGGCGGTCCTGGAACTGCCCGACCCCTGCCGCTCGGTTCTCCTCCACCACTACTTCGACGAGCTCAAGCCGCGGGAGATCGCCCGGGAGATGGGCCTCCCAGAGACCCGGGTCCGGACCCTGCTGCGCACCGGCCGGGACCTCCTCCGGGAGCGCCTCGACCGGCGCTTCGGCGACTGGCGCCAGCCCTGCCTGGCCGTCCTGAGCCTGCCGCAGGTCGCCGCCGCTGCGGGCACCGCCTTCGCGTGGAAGGCCGCCGCCGCCCTGGCGGGAACAGCCGCTGTGGCGGCCACTGCCTTTCTCCTCCTGCCCGGGCCCTGGCGCGGCCCGGCCGCGCCGGACATCCCGGCCGCCGGAGAGCGGGTCCCGACCGCCTTCCCGGCCTCACCGGACCCGGCCGCCCTCGCCGCGGCACCACCGGAGCCCGTGGTCCTGCCGCTGCCTCCGGCCCGGCGCCGCGAGGCCGGGTCGTCCAGTGCCGGCGGGGAGGTCCTCCCCCTGGAGATCCTGGCAGTGGACTCGCGCAGCGGCGAGCCGGTCCCGGACCTCGGCCTCGTCCTCGCCGCCGGGGAGCGGCGGCTCGAGGAAGCGACCGACCCGGCCGGACGGCTCCGCTGGGAACTGCCGCGACAGGCGAGCGCCCTGCGCATCGGGGTCGCACGCGGTGAGCCCTGGGCGACCCTCGGGGCCACCTGGGACCTCGAGCTCGCCGACGACGGCCGCACCCTCCTGGTCCGGCTCCCGGTCCTGCCGGCCGCCAGCCTTTCCGGGCGCCTGCTGGACGCCACGGGCCGGCCGGTTCCCGGGGCGGTCGTTGCCGCCACGGCCCGGGAGGGCTGGCTGCGGCTGGAGTCCCTGGATCCGGAACAGCATCCCCTGACCCGCACCGACCTCCGCGGCCACTTCCGCCTCGAAGGCTTTCTCGGCCACGGCTTCCTGCATGTTCTCGACCCCCAGGGCCGGGAGTACGTCGCCCTCCTCGAGCTGGCGCCGGGGGAGGCCCGGGAGCGGGACCTCCGGCTGCCGCGCCTGGAGGAGGACCTGCTCGTGGAGGTTCTGGACGCCCGCGGGGCTCCCGTCGAGGGAGCCACGGTCCAGGTCCTGATCCCGGGAGCGGAGACTTCCGGCGGACTCCGGCTGCGGACCAGCCGCGGCCGCACCGGATCCGAGGGCCGTTTCCGGGCCCCGGTCCGTCCTCCCGAGGGGCTTCCCGGCCATGTCCTGGCCGAAGCCGAAGGCTATGCGGCGGCGGGCCGGCTCTGGGACGGCGACACGGATCGCCTCACCCTGGTCCTGCCTGACCGGCCGCGCATCGAGGGCCGGGTTCTCGATGCGAGCGGTACGCCGGTGGGCGGCGCGGAGGTCGCCCTGTGGCTACCGCGCATCGAGGGCGAGACCCTGGAGAACGCCGGCCCCGGAGACTGGCAGACGGCCCGGACCGACGCCCAGGGACGCTTCGGCCTCACCGCCCGTTCGACCCTCGCCGGCTGCCTCCTGATCCATGCCCCGGGACATGGCCTCCTTGCCCGGAGCCCCTTCCAGCCCCAGGACCGGAACCTCCTCGAACTGCAGCTGCCGGCCGAGCATGTCCTGGCCGGGCGGGTCTTGCCGGCTCCGGGGGAGGAACTGCCGTCCTTCGAGGAACTGCGCCTGCGGGTGCGCGGCGAGATCCCCCTGGTCCCGCCGGAGCAGGCCGCGCTCCTCGAACAGAAGGGCCGTCCGGTGCCGGTGGCCGAGGACTTCCTGGCCTCGCGCCTGCATCCTCTGGATCCGGAAGGGTCCTTTCGGATCGGCGGCCTCGCTCCGGGCTATTACGAGCTCGAACTCCTCGAAGCCGGGAGCGGACGGCTCCTGGCGCGGGCACGTGTCGAGGCGGATCCCGCGGCCAGTCCCCGGCCCTTCCCGCTCCTCGCCGGGCAGGGGCTGCCCGAGACCCTGAGCCTGGAGGGCGAAGTCGTGGACGCGCGCACCGGCGCGCCGGTCCCCTCCTTCCGTCTGTGGCTGCGCGCCGCCGACGGCCCCCGGCGCCTGGTCCGCTCTGCGGAGCAGATCGACACCCGCGGCCACTTCCGGGTAGCCGGCCTGGCGCCGGGGCTCTGGGCCCTGGAGATCGAAGCCGAGGGCTACGCTCCCGGTGTTCTGCCCTTTAGCCGCCGGGAACCGGGTCGCGAGAAGCTGCGCGTCGAGCTCTGGCCTCCGGCCGGTCTGGAGCTGCGTCTCCTGGACCGGAACGGCCGTCCCCTCGCCGGCCTGCCGGCGGTTCTGTCCCTTCCCGAAGGAGCCGAGCGGCCCCTTCGGAGCGACGAGGACGGCTGGCTCCGGGCGGAGGGACTGCCGGCGGCGCCCCTGGAACTCGTGATCGAGCCCGGCGGACGGGAGCTCCGGATCCCGCTGGACCTTGGCGCCGGGCCGGGCCCTGGCGTCCTGATCCTCAACTGAGAATCTGGCCCCATCCGCTGGATCACTTCCGGGCCGGAAGATCAGGCGGCGAGGTCCAGCGCCGCCCGGTAGGCCACCTTCCAGCGCAGGAGCTCGGCC
>JALUUN010000246.1 GCA_027021325.1 Planctomycetota bacterium | reverse complement strand
GGTCTCGCCGGGGAGCCGGCCTTCCAGGAAGGCGATGCCGCGGCGGATGGCCTGATGGCCAGGCGGCAGGCCGCACTTCACCAGCGTGTAGAGGCTGAGGGCGGTCTGTCCGTTGGGGTAGAGGCGGTTCTGGCAGGTCCAGGAACCGTCGCGGTTCTGGGTGGTCAGGAGCCAGGCCACTCCGCGCTCGATGGCGGTGTGGATGCGCGGCTGCAAGGCCGCCACTTCCCGGGCGGCCTCGGCGGCCAGGTCCGGCTCGGTCCCCGGCGCGAAGAGCTGGAACTCCCAGATCGTCGGCGCTTCGCCGCCCGTGATCACGAGGCGCCAGAAGCGGGCAGTGACCGGCGGGAAGGGGCGCAGGTAGTCGCGGCCCATGGAGGTGGCCTCGAAGACGACCCGCCAGCGTTCCTTGTCGTCCTGGTACTCGAGGCGCCATTCCTTCACCCGCGCGCCCCAGTCCACGCACTCGCGGACGCGGACGAAGGAGACCGTGCGGGGCTCGCCGAGGTCCACGGTGAGCAGGCGCGGCTCCTCGCCCCCGTCCGTGGCCCAGCGGGTCTCGAGGTCGCCGTCCACCGCCTTGTCGCCGGTGAAGCGCGGATCCTCCCGCCAGTGGTTGGAGGCGGTGCAGGGCCGTCCCTGGCTCAGGGGCGCCTGGGCCGGGAGCCCGGCCGCGAGGAACCCGAGGGCCGGGAGGAGCAGGAAGCGGCGGGCCATGGGGGCGGTTCGAGTATATGCGCAAACCGGAGCGCGCCCATAAACAAGTGGCCGCCGGGGGCAGAAGACGCGCCGCCACCCGGACGGGACGGAGATCCCGTCCGCCGGAGAGCACCCACCGGTCGGGCTTCGGCCGCCAGCCGGGGCCTGGCCGCCGGCCCTACTGCGGCCGCCGGGCGGGCCGGGGCCGCCCGGTAGGCTGGGAAGGTGCTCCCGGTCCTCCTCCTCGCCGTGGCCGCCCCCCAGGGCTCCTCCGGCCTCCACTGGGAGACCGTCCCCGCCCCCGAGTGGGACGCGCTCTTCGACCGCGAGTCGGGCTGGACCGGCGGCGACGGCATCTACTCCATCCCCCTGGACGGCACCGACGCCCCCGCCGGCTTCCGCCGGACCTCCACCCTGTTCCTCTTCAGCGACACCTTCCTGGGCGACGTGAACCCCGACGGAACCCGCGCGCCGGGAACTCGCCTCGTGAACAACACCGTCGGCCTGGCGCCGCCGGGGCCGCCGGATCCTTCGGCCCTCCACTTCTTCTGGGGCTTCGACGCCCAGGGCGAGCCGCAGGCGGTCTTCGTGCCGGAGGTGCCCTCGGCAGGGCCCGGGGACTTCTACTGGCTCAAGGATGGCATCCACCTGAACGGGCGCACCTGGATCTTCGCCGCCCGCTTCAGTCCGCAGATCCGGCGCCAGGGGGTGACGCGCATCGAGATCCCGGCCGGCGACCTTCCACCCTTCCCGAACGCAGTGCAGGTGGAGGTGCCGCTGGCCCTGCCGCCGGCGAACGGCCTGGGCGCGGTGGTCTTCCCGAGCTGCCTCATGCCGAACACCGCGAGCGCCGGCGCCCCCTTCCCCGACGGCTACGTGTACGCCTACGGGACGCGGGAGGACCCGAGCAAGAAGCTGCTCGTGGCGCGGGTCGCCGAGGCCGACTTCGAGGACATGAGCGCCTGGCGTTTCTGGGACGGTGCCGCCTGGGTGCCGGATCTCGCCGCCGCCGCGCCGGTGGCGCAGCGCCTGAGCAACGAGAACAGCGTCACCCCGCTCCCCGACGGCCGTTTCCTCCTGGTGTTCCAGCGCGACTCCCTGAGCCCGCGGGTCGAGGCGGCGGTGGCGGATGCCCCCACCGGCCCGTGGCCCGAGACGCGCACGATCTACTGGGCCCCCGAGGCCCTGGGCGACCCCGACGTCTACCCCTACAACGCCAAGACCCACCCCCACCTGAGCCGGCCCGGAGAGCTCCTGATCTCCTACAACGTCAATACCCTGGACTTCCTGGACCACTTCGCCGACGCCGACCTCTACCGCCCGCGCTTCCTGAAGCTGCGCTTCCGGTAGGTGCTCCGGCAGGGCGAGGGGAAGTTCCTGTCCTGCCGGCGGCGCGGGCGCGAAGGCCCGGGAACGGCGCCATGAAGACCTGGATCCTCCCGCTGCTCCTCCTCCTGCCGGCGGCGCGCGCCGCGGCCGGAGGCCCCGCCGCTCCGCCCCAGGAACCGGCCGCCGCCGCGGGCTTCGATCACGCCTACAGGCTCTGGGGGGAGATCCTCCGGGACTACGTCCACCCCGGCGGTCTCGTGGACTACGCCGGCCTGAAGCGCCGGGACCGGGCGAAGCTACAGCAGGTTCTTCGGGAAATGCAAAGCGTCTACCGCAGGCAGTACCAGGGCTGGACCGAGAACCAGAAGATGGCCTTCTGGATCAACGCCTACAACGCCTGGACCGTGGACCTGATCGTCCGGAACCACCCGGTGGAGTCCATCAAGGATCTGGGCGGGCTCTTCTCCTCGGTCTTCAGCAAGGAGTTCGTGCCCTTGAACCACCTGGTGCCGGGCTACGACGATTCCTTGAGCCTCGGCGAGATCGAACACGAGATCCTGGGCCGGCGCTTCCCGAGCCCCATGTTCCACTTCGCCATCGTCTGCGCCAGCCGCTCCTGTCCCGAACTCCGGGACGAGCCCTACCGGCCCGAAGTCCTCGGCCGGCAGCTCGAGGAGCAGGCCCGGAGTTT
>JALUUN010000245.1 GCA_027021325.1 Planctomycetota bacterium | reverse complement strand
CGCGGCGGGTCTTTTTCTCGGGCCTGCGGGGCATGGCGTCGGGGAATGAAAGGGCCCCGGCCTCCTCGCGGGACGGCCGGGGCCGGAGGCCGCCCGGCGCGGGGCGGCGGAGGCGGCGCCTCAGAAGCGGGCGTTACGGCGCATGCGCTCGGCGCGCTGGATGGTGCGCATCCGCTCCCGCTTCTCGCGGCGGCGCTTCTCGGCCGGCTTCTCGTAGTAGGACTTCGCCTTGGCGATCTTGAAGATGCCGGCGTAGTTGCACTGCCTCTTGAAGCGCCGGATGGCGGCCTCGAGGCTCTCGTTCGGACGGACCTGGACTTTGATCAAGGACTTGGGTCGGTTCGAGGTGGTGGCGCCCGGGCCCGCCGCCCGGGACTCGCCGGGGTCAGAGGCCCGAAATGGGGCGCAACAGTCTAGGGGCCGTCGCAGAATTCGTCCAGCGATGGCCCCTGCCCCTCCCCGCCCCCCGGATGAGCGCGCCCACGAGGTCCTCGAGGGCGAGGTGGCGGCCGTGGTCTTCCAGAACGAGGAGACCGGCTTCGCCGTGGTCGCCCTGGACACGGGAGCGGGGACGACCGAGACCGCGGCCGGGCCCCTGGCCCCGGTCCACGAGGGGCAGCGCCTGCGCCTGCACGGGCGGCACACCGTGCACCCGCGCTTCGGGCGGCAGTTCCAGGCAGCCTGGAGCGAGGTCGAGACCCCCACGACCCGGGCCGGCCTGGAGCGCTACCTGGCCTCGGGGGCCTTCCCGGGGATCGGCGCCGACGTGGCGCGGAAGCTCGTCGAGCACTTCGGGGATCAGACCCTGGAGGCCCTGGAGGCCGGTCCCGAACGCCTCCGGGAGGCCCCCGGCATCGGCGAGAAGCGCGCCCGGGTCCTGGCCGAGGCCTTCGCCGAGGGCGCCCACCGCCACCGCGTCCTGGCCGAGCTCCGCGGCCTGGGCCTGCAGCCGGCCCAGGCCCTGGCCCTCTACGAGCGCTGGCAGGCGGGGGCCGTGGAGCGGGTGCGCAAGGACCCCTACGACCTCATCGGCCGGGTTTCGGGCGTCGGCTACCAGACCGCGGAGCGCATCGCCTCGGCCCTGGGCCTGGAGCCTACCCATCCGGTGCGCATCCGCGGCCTCGTCCTGCACCGCCTGCGGTCGGCCGCCACCGAGGGCCATGTCTTCCTGCCGCGGCCGGCGCTGGAAGAAGATCTTCGCGAGCGCGGCATCGGGGCCGGCCCCCTCGGCGAGGCCCTGGAGACCCTCGCCGAGCAGGGGCGCGTCGTCGTCGAGGAGGAGCGGATCTATCTCGGCGCCCTCTGGCAGGCCGAGACCGATCTCGCCGCCGGCCTGCAGCGCCTGTTCGCGCCCAACCCCACTCCCCTGGCGCCGCCCGAGGTCGTCCTGGCGGCGCTGCGGCGCGCCGAGTACCCGCCCGACCCCTCCCAGCGGGCCGCCCTGGAGATGGCCCTGAAGGAGCCGGTGGCGGTGGTGACCGGCGGGCCGGGGACCGGCAAGACGACGACCCTGCGCCTGCTCCTGGACATCCTGGAGTCGGCCGGCGTCGGCCCCGTGCGCCTGGCCTCCCCCACCGGCCGCGCCGCACGCCGCCTGCGGGAGGCGACCGGCCGCGAGGCCAGCACCGTCCACCGCCTGCTCGGCTTCGAGCCCCACAGCGGGCAGTTCCGCCACGGCGAGGAGGACCCCTTGGAGGCGGCCTACGTGGTCGTAGACGAGGTCTCCATGATGGACCTGCACCTTGCCGCCTCCCTGGTGGCGGCCCTGCCCGACGGCTGCCGGCTGCTCCTGGTCGGCGACGCCGCCCAGCTTCCCTCGGTCGGGCCTGGAAGCGTCCTCCGGGACCTGGTGCGTTCGCGGACCGTCCCGACCTCGCGCCTGGAACGCATCCACCGCCAGGGCGAGGGCTCGGCCATCACCGAAGCAGCCTGGCGGATCCTCCGCGGCGAGATGCCGGCGAGCCGCGAGACCGGCGGCTCGGGCGACTTCTTCGTCGTGCGCCGCGACGAGGCGCGGGAGGCGGCGGCCCTGGTCGAGCGGCTCCTGGTCGAGCGCATCCCCCGGCGCTACGGCATCCAACCCGAGGACACCCTGGTGCTCTCGCCCATGTATGGCGGACCCCTCGGAGTGGATGCCCTGAACGAGCGCCTGAGTGCGCGCCTCAACCCCGACGGCAAGGGCGAGAGCTGGACCCGCGGCCTGCGCCAGGGCGACCGGGTGCTCGTCGTGCGCAACGACTACGAGCGTGAGGTCTTCAACGGCGACCGCGGGCGCGTGATCGAGGTCTTCCGGGACCACCTGGTCGTCGAGATCGACGGCCGCGCCCACGAGTACTCCCCCGAGCAGCTCGGCGATCTGATCCCGGCCTGGTGCGTCACCGTGCACCGCGCCCAGGGGAGCGAGGCCCGGGCCGTGGTCCTGGTCCTCAGCCGCAGCCACTGGATGATGCTCCGGCGCAACCTCGTCTATACCGCCGTGACCCGAGGCAAGGAGCTCGTGGTCGTGGTCACGGACCGGACCGCGCTGCCGCGGGCAGTCCGCAACAGCGCCGAGCTGGAGCGCCACTCCTGGCTGCGGGAGCGGCTCGACGGAGCGCCCGCCCGCCGCGGCAAAGGGCGAGAGGAAAGCGGGACCGGCGCGGAGAGATGAGCCGGCGCGCCCTCCTGCTCCTGGCCGCGGCGGCGGCCCTCGCCGGGCTGGCGGTGCTCACGCTCCTGGTCC
>JALUUN010000244.1 GCA_027021325.1 Planctomycetota bacterium | reverse complement strand
GCCTCTCCTGCCTTGGCCTCGCCCTCCTGCTCCTCCTGCCCCCGGCCTCCCTCTCGGCCCAGGAGCCGGCGGCACCGGCTCTCTGCGTCTTCGGCCAGGGCCCGCGCGGTGGCGCCGTCCCGGAGACCTGGCTCGGTGCCCTCCCCGGCGCCCTGCGCGAGGCCGGCCTGGACCTCACCGTGCTCCCGGCGGTGGACCCGGCCTGGACCCTCCAGGAATGCGGCCGCCGCCTGGACCGTGAGGTCCTCCGCCATCGCCCCGAGGCGGTCCTCCTCTGCCTCGGCGCTGCCGAGGCCCGGGCCGACGCCGAGGGCCGTCCCGGCCACGGCCCGCGGCGCTTCGGTGAAGACCTCCAGGATCTCGTGGCCCGCCTCCAGGGCACGGGTGCCCTGGTCTTTCTCCTGGCCGCTCCCCGGGAGGGGCCCGACCCCGCTCCCTGGGCGGCGGCGATGCGCGAGACCGCCCGGGCCGAGGCCCTGCCCTTCCTGGATCTTGGTCGCCTGGACGGCGCCGCCAACCGGGCCGCCGCCGTCGCCGCTCTCCTCGGGGACGCCGTCCGGGAGGGTGCCCTTCGCGCCCGGCCCCTCCCGCCCCCCTCCCGGCCCCTGAGCGCCGGCCGGCGGGTCCTCGTCGAGGCCGGCCTTCCCGCCGAGGGCGTCGAGGCGCTGGAGCCGCCGCGCGACGGCGTCCTGCCCGTTCCGACGGGCAGCGAACTCCGGACGCCCTTCCGTGTGGACGGCGACTTCGTCCTCCGCGCCCGCCTGCGCCTGCCTGCGGGAAGCCGCCTCGCCCTGGTCCTCAATGACGGTCTTCTCTCCCTGGCTCCCGGCGCCGAGGTCCTGCGCCTCTCCGGTCCGGCTCTGGGTGGCGGCTCCCGGAGCCTGGGGCCGGCTTCCCCCTGGCTGGGAGAGGAAGCGACCGACGCTCTCCGCCTCGAGGCCGAGCGCCGCGGCGGCCTGCTGCGCGTCCGCCTGGAAGGCCGCCCGCTCCTCTCCCTGGCCTTCCGCGATCCGGTCCTGGTTCTCGGCTGGAAGGGCGAGGCCGGAAGTCCCGCCCTCCTGGACTGGCAGGTGGACGGCGCCCTTCGTCCCCGCCTCCCTGCCCGGCCCGACGGCTTCTCCATCCCCTGGGTGGACCTCGCCGGGGAGACGGAACGCGTGATCGAGGTGGACCGGGAACCCGGCCAGTACCTGGGACACCCGACTCTCGCCCTCCTGCCCGACGGGAAGACCCTGCTCTGCGTCTACCCCAAGGGGCACGGCCGCGGCCCCATCGTGCTCAAGCGCAGCGAGGACGGCGGCCGCACCTGGAGCGAGCGCCAGCCGGTCCCCGTCTCCTGGGCGACGAGCCAGGAGACGCCGACGATCCATCTCGTGGAGCGTCCCGAGGGCGGCCACCGTCTCCTTCTCTTCAGCGGTCTCCATCCGATCCGGATGGCCCGGAGCGAGGACCTGGGCCGGACCTGGACGGAACTCCTGCCCATTGGCGACTACGGCGGCGTCGTGGCCATGGCCTCCCTCCTGCCCGCCCGCGACGGTTCGCTTCTGGCCTGGTTCCATGACGACGGCCGCTTCCTGGACGGCCGCGGCCTCGTGGACCGTTTCCGCGTCTATCAGGTCCGCTCCGAGGACGGTGGCCTGCACTGGAGCGAACCTCGGGAGATCCTGAGCCATCCCCTGGCGCAGCTTTGCGAGCCCGGGGTCTTCCGCTCGCCCGACGGCCTGCGCCTGGCCATGCTCCTGCGCGAGAACCGCCGCCGTTACCAGTCCTTCCTCAGCTTCAGCGACGACGAGGGCCGCTCCTGGTCGGAGCCGCGGGAGCTTCCCGCCGCCCTCACCGGCGACCGCCACGCCGGCGTCCAGACCCCCGACGGACGCCTGTTCCTGAGCTTCCGCGACACCGGCCGCGAAAGTCCCACCGCCGGGGACTGGGTGGCCTGGGTCGGCACTTTCGAGGACCTGGAACAGGGCCGCGAGGGCCGGTACCGGGTGCGGCTGATGGACAACCACCACCGCTGGGACTGCGCCTATCCGGGCGTCGCCCTCCTTCCGGACGGAACGATCGTGGCCGTCACCTACGGCCACTGGAGCCCAGGTGAGGCGCCTTGGATCGCCTGCCTGCGCCTGCGCCTCGAGGAGCTGGAGGCCCGTGCCGCCGCAGCGCGTTAGCCTGGGACGGTTGACGGGCAGTGGCGTGCGAAGGAGGAGTCTGGAGGAAGAGAGGATGGAGCCGGCCTCTGGAACGGGCGCCCGGTGGCGGGCGACGACGGGGTCGGACTCCCTCGAGTCTCGATTCCGGCATGCCTGCCGGAAGGACCAGACTGCAGGCGTCAGTCGGGAACGTAGATGACTTCTCCACTGGCCAGCCGCCAGGCTGTACCGAGTCGTACCCCGGTCTCGCCCCGGAGTTCGCCGCCGGTGGCTCGATAATGCTCGAGCTGCTGGCCGTGGCGCCGGATGATCTCCATGTCCTCCTGGCCCGGGTTCTTGACCAGGGTGAGGTCCTGGCGGCCCAGGAGTTCAGGGAGGTTCAGATACAGGACCAGGGAAACCATGAATCCCAGGGCGAAGACGATCCCCAGATCGAAGAGATTGGCAAGGCCGACCAGAGGATCTTCGTCGGTGCAATGCAGACGGCGGCCGTACTTCATGGCTCGGTTCGTCGCAGAAGGAACTCGAGGTCGTTCAGGTCCCGGGCATACCATCGGCGGCGGAAGGAGAGCACGGCGT
>JALUUN010000243.1 GCA_027021325.1 Planctomycetota bacterium | reverse complement strand
CACGCAGCTCGACGCTGACCAGGCGTTCCTCCCCCACCTGCAGGGGCTCGAAGGCGTAGTGCGCGTTGAGCTGGAACCAGACCGCCATGAAGGGCCCGGCCAGGATCACCATGGGCAGGATGTTCAGGCCCAGGTAGGCGAAGTTCCAGCCCAGGGTGCCCGCGGTCGAGCTCAGGACCGACTTGAGATTGTCCTGGAAGATGCGGATCGCCAGGAGGTTGTACTTGATGCGGTCCTTGACGGATACGATCCACCCCTGCGCCGAGACGTGGGGGAAGGCGAGGATGAACAGAACCCCGGTCAGGGCGCTGACCAGGAGGACCACCGTCAAGGATCCCGCCCAGCCCAGGGCCAGGTCGATTCCATCGAAGACGAGGTTGAGGACGGTGGGGAAAGCCATGCTCACCGCGAGGATGAGCAGACTGATTCCCACGACCAGGAGGCGGGCTCGCATGGCGCGTCCGGGCTGAGGCGGTTCCGCGGGTTCAGCTGATGTAGCCGAGGCCGCGCATGCTCTCCGCGATCGCATCGTCGGAGGTGCCCGCGCCCTCGATGGTCTTCAATTCCTTTTCGAGAACGTGCTCGATGAACTCCTCGACGGAGGAGTAGCCGGCGATCTCGGCGCACTTCTTGCAGCGCTCGAGGATGCTCTTGTCGATCTTGACCTTGTTGCCTCCGAACATGGCAGCTTCCGGGCTCAGGGAGGTGGATGGAACGGGGTGGGAGGAAGGCCGGCTCCCTCAGGGGGACTCCGGCAGGATGGGCCGGCCGTCGAGGCCGGCCGGCGGCTCGACCTGGAACCACTGGTAGAGAGTGGCGGTCAGGTCTTCGAGGCGCGGATCCCGGATCAGGGGCTCGCGGCGGTTCAGGATCAGGGTGCCCTGCACCAGCTCCGGATCCATGAGATGGCTCCCGGACCAGCGCGAATCGTTGTCGATGAGGATGCCGTCACGGGTCAGCTGTCCCTGGGCCGAGGGATCCGAGGCCCCGTAACCGACATTGAAGCCGAGCTGCAGGTCGGGGGCCAGGTGCGCCTGGTCTCCGGCGAAGACCTCCGAGGCCCTGCGGATGCTCGCGAAGACCTTCTCCCCGGTCTTCGGATCGGTCATGGGCAGCAAGCGGGCGCGGATCTCCTCGAGCAGGGATTCGGCCTCGGCGTCGGTGACGATCCCCCGGGGCTCACGGCCCTTGCGATTCAGGATGATGCCGTTGAAGCCGACCGACAGGGCCCGGGTGCGCTCCCAGTCCACGGGGCAGGCCTCCCAGTCGGGTTCCTCGCCCTTCAGGGGGGCCATGATGCTCAGCTCCGCGTCCTCGCCGCCCTCCAGGAAGCGGCGCACCGCTTCGTTCTCCTCCGGGCTCTTCAGGACCAGGTAGCCCTCCTCGAGGAGCCAGTTGTTGACGTTCATCTCCCGGCGATAGGGCGCGAAGCCGTGGTCCGACATCACCAGGAGCCGGGCCTCGGGCCATTTGTCCTCCATCTCGTCGAGGATGCGGCCGAGGAGGGCATCCACCTGGCGGTAGACCCGGTCGATCTGGGCCTCCTCCTCGAAGTCCGGGACGTCGGGCTCCCGGTGCGGGTGCTCCGGATCCTGACAGTGCCACAGCATGTGGCAGCGGAGGTCCAGGCTGCCGACGTAGAAGAAGAGGAGTCCCCCGTCCCGGTCGTAGCGGTCCAGCGCGTAGTCCAACATGCGCTCGCGCTCCTCCAGAACGGTATCGCTCTGGGACACGAACTGGGGAGTGTCCAGGAGGCCATTCTTGTAGGCGAGGTAGGCATCGGGAAAGCCCTGGGTGTAATAGGGGCCGATGGCCTCCGCCAGTTCGGCGCTCGCCTCCTCCGGTGTGCTCACCGGCATGGCCGGAGCGAAGGGATCGATCTGGATCGGCGTGGCGTAGATCTGGAAGGGTTCGGCGCTCTGGAACAGGAAGCGGACCCAGCCGCCGACGCTCACCAGCGGGTCGATCATGGTGAAGCTGACCGGCACCCAGTCGGTCCACTCCCCGAGACCGGCGACCGCCCAGTCCTCGCCCTCATCGATCTGCACCGCCAGTCGCGGGGAACCAGGATCGTGCATGTCCACGTAGGCGGTGAAGGGGGTCGAGACCTCGCGGGCGGCGGCCAGTTCGCTCTCGATGCGTGCGGCGGTGGCGAGGTCGCCCCGCTCCCGCGCTTCCTCGGCCGCCCGCCGCTCGTCGTCCTGGTCGAGCATGGTGTTCTCGGGACCGTAGAGCGCCGCGTCCACTCGCCAGGTCGTCCCCTGGTAGCGGTTGACCGTGACCTTCTCCCAGAGATGGTTGGCGGCGCGCTCGCTGGCCACCGCCTCGCCGTAGACCGCCGGCCGCCCGGACAGGCCGCCGGTCAGGTCCGGCGCCCCCATGTCGGGAAAGGTCAAGGCCTCGGTCTCCCGCATGGGGAAGTTTGCGGGCATGCGATAGACGGCGCAGGGCACGCCGGCCTCGCTGAGGACCTCCCAGAAGGCCGGAAAGGCCCGCGTCAGGACCTGGTCGCCGCCGGTCAGGGGCAGCTTGTAGCCGAACAGACTCAGCTCCAGGCCCACCTCCTCGATGGAACTCATGGAGTTGGCGAGGCCGTAGTTCCTCCGGTCCAGGTGGATGAAGTCGTAGAGGCCGTGTTTGCCGGGATTGGCGCCGGTGATGAAGCTGGACCAGGCGACCGGGCTCTGGGGCGGCCAGGAGGTGCCGAGGGAGTGGAGCTGCCCCTCCTC
>JALUUN010000242.1 GCA_027021325.1 Planctomycetota bacterium | reverse complement strand
AGCCGAAAAAAACAGGTCCGACCGCCCGGGCAGTCCGGTCAGGAGATGCAGGTCTTCAGGACACGCTTCTCGGCGGCACGCATCGCACGCGCCGACGCCGGAGTATCGTCGCGGAAACCGAGCAGATGCAGACTGCCGTGCACGCAGTAGAGGAGCCCCTCCCGCCAGGGCGGGAGCCTGCGCCGCCGCGCTTCGCACATGGCCCGGTCCCGGTTGACGAGGATCTCACCGTACAAGTCAGGATCCTCGTAGGGAAGGGCCATGACGTCGGTCTCACGGGGATCTCCCAGGAGATCCTCGTGCAGCCGGGTGTGCTGTGCCCGGTCCAGGAACACGATGTCGAGCCGTCCCACCGGCGGCCCTCCGTAAAGGGCCCAGCAGCAGCGGAGCACCCGGCGCAGGAGGGCGGCGTCCAGGTTCGGAATGCGGCTCGGGCGGACCACCCGGACCACGAGATCGCGCCTCAAGCCTCCTCTCCATAGGCTTCGACGATGCGCTGAACCAGGGAACTGCGCTGGATATCCTCGCGTCCGAACTCGATCCAGGCGACCCCGGGCACGCCCTGCAGCCGTTCCAGGGCATCGTCCAGACCACTCAGCTTGCCGACGAGATCGGTCTGGGTCCGGTCCCCCGTCACCACCGCCCGGCTCCCTTCACCAAGACGGGTCAGGAACATCTTCATCTGTGCCGGCGTGCAGTTCTGGGCCTCGTCCAGGATGATGAAGGAGTGGTTCAGGGTCCTGCCGCGCATGAAGGCCAGCGGCGCGATCTCCACGATCTCCAGCTCCTTCAGACGGCGGGCACCGGCGGCGCCCAGCATGTCGTGCAAGGCGTCATAGAACGGCCTCAGGTACGGATTGACCTTGGCCTCGAAGTCGCCGGGAAGGAAGCCCAGGTGCTCGCCGGCCTCGACGGCGGGCCGCGTCAGGATCAGGCGCTGGACCATGCCCTCCCGGAGATGGCGGATGGCCGCGGCCACCGCCAGGTAGGTCTTCCCCGTGCCGGCCGGCCCCGTGGCCAGGACCAGCTCGTGGTCGCGGATGGCGTCCAGGTACTGGCGCTGGTGTTCGGTGCGCGGCTCTGGCTCTCCGCGGCGGCCCCGGGCCGAGGCCCCGGCCGCGAGTCGGTCCCCCGCATCCGGCTCCGCCGAAGGAACCCCGCTTCCCAGGAGCGCCCGTTCCACCTCGTAGGGCTTCAGGCCAGCCCCACTGCGAAGTCGCCGCAGGGTCTCCTCGATGCGCCGCGAGGCTTCGGCCACACCTTCCTCCGGCCCCGTCAGGCGCAGGGCACCGTCCCGAACCGTCGCCTGGATGCCGAAACTCCGGCGCAGTTCCTTGAGGTTCCGGTCGTAGGGGCCGAACAGGAGGCGTTGCTCCTCGACCGACAGCAAGGGGATCCTCTGTTCACTCATGATGCGACCGCCGCCAGGTAGAGTCGCAGGGCGGGAGCGGCGACGAGAAAGGAGTCCACGAGATCGAAGGTTCCGCCCATGACCGGGATCAGGCGTGCCGAGTCCTTCACCCGGCACCCGCGCTTGAGGAGGCTCTCGCCGAGATCCCCGAACTGGGCGCCCAGGTTCACGACCAGAGCCGCCGGCACCCAGAGGGAAGGTTCCAGAGCGCCTTCGAAGGCCGTCGCGGCGACGACCCAGGCGGCCAGGAGCGAGCCGACGACCGAGCCGGCCGCCCCCTCCCAGGTCTTGTTCGGGCTCACCTCCTCGATGAGCTTGTGGCGGCCCAGGCCCTTGCCCACGAAGAAGGCCATGCTGTCCCCACTCTTGGCCACAGCCACCAGAAAGACCAGCCAGGCCCAGCCCCGGTCGAGATAGCGGATCTCGATCCCATAGCCCAGCAGGAAGGGCACGAGCAAGACGCCCACCAGGGTGGAGCCGATGCGCTGGGGCGCTCCTTCCGGCCGCCGCTGCAAGACGCCGACCACCAGCAGCGCGACCACGGCGGCGGCAAGGTGGGCGCCGGCGTCGAAGGATTCCCGCGGGGCCGGCAGGCCCTCGGCTCCCTCCCACCACCACTCCACGGCCGGAGCGATCCGCGTCGCCAGGTAGTAGGCCCCGGCCAGGAGGCCCAGGCCGACGGAGGGCTGGAGGCCGGCGCTCCGCAGCATGCCGTAGAACTCGAACTGAGCGGCGAGGGCCAGGAGGGCGAGGATCAGGCCGGCCGTGAGATACGGGAAGGCCGAGGCATCGGCCCAGAACACGAAGACGACGAGGGCTACGGCCAGACTCCCGTAACGGAGACGGGTCGCCAGGACACTCATGCCCGGGGTTCCGGCTGCACCGCCGGATCGTCCTCCAGGACCCGGCCGAAGCGCCGGACGCGGCGGTCGTAGTCGGCCAGGGCCTGGAGCAGGTGTTCCCGCCGGAAGTCCGGCCACAAGACCTCCGTGAACCAGAACTCGGCATAGGAGCTCTGCCAGAGCAGGAAGTTCGAAAGACGGATCTCGCCGGCGGTCCGGACGATCAGGTCGGGATCCGGCATCTCCGGGTCGTACATGTGCGCCTGCAGGACGCCCTCGTCCACAGCCTCCGGGGCAAGGCGGCCGTCGCGGATCTCCCGGGCGATGCGGCGCACAGCATCCGTCAGCTCCTGCCGGCCCCCGTAGGACAAACACAGACGCAGCATCATTCGCGAGCAGCCGGCCGTCGCCTCTTCGACCTCCTGGAGGCGGCTGCGCACCCGGGGAGGAAGATCCTCGAGGCGGCCGACAGCCCGCAGA
>JALUUN010000241.1 GCA_027021325.1 Planctomycetota bacterium | reverse complement strand
GGGTCCAGGGAACCGGCGGCGTTGCAGAGAACGAAGCGCGACACCCCCCAGCGCCGCAGCGCCCGGACCCCGCGCACCAGAACCCGGGCGGGATGGCCCTCGTAGGCGTGGACGCGGCCGGCGACCAGGGCGACGCTGCGCCCGGCGGCGGTGCCGCGGAGGATCCAGCTGCCATGACCTGCCACCCGGGGCAGGGGCCAGCCCGGGAGCTCCCGGAGGGGCAGCTCTTCCGCCCCGCCTTCGAAGAAAGAGGGAGCCGCCTCCTTCCAGCCGCTGCCCAGGACGACAGCCACCTCCGGGGCCGGGCCGAGTCGGGTGCCCAGGGCAGCGGCCAGCTCCGCGACGAGGCGGCGTTCGCTCACGCCCTCCAAGGTAGGCCGGCCTCTGGAGGGAAGGGAAGGCCCCCGTTCCGGTCCTGCCCCTGCGCGAAGGACCGGGACAGCCCGCATCCCCCGTCCTCCGTCCAGAGGAACCCATGCCCCGTTCTCTCGCCGGGTTCCTTCTCCTTCCGGCCTTGCTTTCGGCCTCCGTCACCGCCATCGGCAACACCGGCGGCGACAAATGCAAGGAGGTGGACTTCGACGCCTCGGCCACCGCCCCCCGTGCCTCGTGCCCGAGGCCGTCACGCGGGCGCGGCTCTCCAGCCGCAACGGCGAGGTCCGCATCCGGCACGGCGACACCGGCGCCTTGGTACTCCGGGATTGGATCCGCGCCGCCGGAGCGCGGGCCCGGCATCGGGCCTCTTCCGCACCCCGAGGACCGCCGCGAGGGCGACACCCTGCACCGGCGCCGGCTCGCGCCCCCCCGCAGTTCCCCCCCTCGCAGCTCCGGGGGAAGGTCGAAGTCCCGGTGCCCGAGAGTCTTGCCGCCGAGGGCGAGGGGCCGGGCCTGGACACAGCCTTCGAGGGTCGAGGCCGCATCCTGGACCGTCCCGTCCAGGAAGGCCGGGGCGGCACCGCTCTTGCAAGGGCAGGAAGGATTCCCCGGCTCCTTCCTGCCCTGCTATCTTCCGGGGGTCCAACCCGCGGATGGCACAAGCGCCCCGGCGCGCCGCCGCCCTCCCCTGCTCCTTCCGTCTCCGACGCTATGTCGCCCGAGCCCCCTGCCTCCTCCGCTCGGGCTGCGGTCCTGCCGGTGGCCTGGTCCTGGGCCCGCGACGCCCAGGCCCTCTTCCATCAGGCCGACGCCGCCGCCCGGGGAAGCCTCCTCTGCACCCTCTTCTCGGTGCTCCACCCCTGGCTGCAGGATGCTTGCCGGCGCACCCTGCACCGGCACCTGCTCCTTGCCGATCAGGACCTCCTCGTGGCCCACCTCTTCGGCTGGAGCGCCCGCTGTCCCGTCCTACCCGAACGCGAGGAGGACTTCGCCCTGGAGGTCGAGGCACGAATCCTGTTCCTGACCCGGCAGCCGGCCTCCCTTCTCGCCTTCCTCGAACCCCAGGTGCGGATCCTCGGCGAGTCGGCGGCTCTGGGCTTCAACCTGCTTCCGGCACCGCGCCGGGCGGCCCTGAGCCTCGACGCCTGCGGCGAGGACCTCGGCGGACTGGGCGCCGAGATCCTGCGCCTGGACGCTACCGCCTGGCGAAGCTTCGTCGCGGAGTCCTGGCGGCTCCTGGGCCTCCGCCGGGAGGAGCTGACCGAGGCCGGCCGGGAGCTCCTGGCCGCCCTGGCGCGGCACCGCTTCGGCCTCGGCCAGGAGGCGCCTTGAAGACGAAGATCGTCTCCCTGGCCCGGCGCCGATACTTCGAGGAGTGCCGGGAAGAGCTGGGGCGGCTCCTGGTGGCGGCCGCGGTGCAGACCACGGCCCGCCAGGCCGGGGAGAACATCTACCGTCCCCCGGCCTGGATGCTGCGCCTGGACGCGGGCTTCGTGCGCGGCCGCATCCGCCGCCTCTGCACCGAACTGGACGGCGCCCGAGACCCGCACCTGGAGATCCTTCACACCGGCTCCGGCCCCCCCGGGCCGCGGGACTGGCACGACCCGCTGCACCTCGCCCGCGTAGCAAGAAGGATGAACCCCAGGGATGGCGAGGCCTCCATCCTCCTGGCCATGCTGCTGCAATGGAGGGAGCGGCACGCAGAAGCCATCCCGGTGCTGGAGCAGTTGAGGCAGAGAAGCCGCAATCCCGCTCAGGTGGCCCGTGTGCTCCGGAATCTGGCTGCTGCCGCGGAATGCGCAGGCGACGTTCAGGCAGCAGCCCGGTACTCGAGTTCCGCACGGAACATCTGGCCGGTGTCGGTTCTCTCGCACATGGATCCGCTCGCCTATGCGGTGTCCGCAGAGGATCCCCTGCTCGTGGCTCAGGCAATCAGCATCATCGACCATGGGATGCCATCCGGGCCTGGACCCCAGATTGCGAGGCTCTACTTTGGCCGCAGGACCGGACGAATCCCGGAAGTGCTGAGGCAGCACGCAGAAATCCGTAACCTCATCGGGAACGCTCTCCGCCGGTGGGGGGCCCGCCTGCCTGCCCACGCATGTGCCTGAATGTGAGCCGGAGCCCTGGCCTTGAACCTCCTTCGTGCCTTGACCCTTCTCATGCTCCTCGGCGCCCTGCTTCGCAGCGGCACCGTGGAAGGGGTCTGGCCTGTAACCAACGCAGGCTCTGTCGGCTCCCCGCGCATGGACCGGCACCCATGACCGGCTGACCCCCTCTCGCTCTCCCTCCCCGGGCGGATCCTCTTTCGCTTCTGGCCCATGCTCTCTCCCGCACGCGTCCTGCTCCTGCTGCTCC
>JALUUN010000240.1 GCA_027021325.1 Planctomycetota bacterium | reverse complement strand
TGGCGCGGCAGTGGAAGGAGGCGGGTGCGCCGAAGCCGGATGTGGTCATCCCCATCCCCGACAGCAGCCGCGACGCGGCCCTGAAGATGGCCTGGGAGCTGGGCGTGAAGTACCGTGAGGGCTTCATCAAGAACCGCTACGTCGGCCGCACCTTCATCATGCCCAGCCAGAGCGAGCGGACCGAGGCGATCCGCCGCAAGATGAACCCCATCCCGCTGGAGTTCCGGGGCAAGGACGTGCTGCTCGTGGACGACTCCATCGTCCGCGGCAACACCAGCCGCAAGCTCGTCGAGGTGGCGCGCAAGGCCGGCGCCCGGCGCGTGTACTTCGCCTCCACCTCGCCCCCCCTCATCGCACCCTGCCCGTATGGCATCGACATGGCGACGCGCACCGACTTCATCGCCCGCGGGCGCAGCGTCGAGGAGGTGCGCGAGGCGATCGGCGCCGACTACCTCCTGTACCTGGATCTGCCGCGCATGGTGAAGGCGGCCCGCGCCGGCAACAAGGCGATCGAAGCCTTCTGCACCGGTTGCTTCACGGGGGAGTACCCGACCCCGGAAGCGCGGGAGCACCTGGAGGCCATCGAAGCGGAGCGCCTTTCGGTCCACCAGGATGCCCCCCGGCGCCAGGGCGGACGGGTATTCTCCTGCTGAGGGCAGGGCGTGGCGTCCTGCCGCACTGGCGCGGACGCGCCTCCACCATCCCTCGGGAGGAGAACCATGACCACGACGCGAAACCGGCCGGCCCAGGGGGTCTTCTGCTGGATGGAGCACGCCAGCCGCGACCGCGACGCGGCGAAGGCCTTCTACGGCTCCGTGTTCGGCTGGACCTTCGAGGACCATCCCATGCCCGGCGACACGGGCCGCACCTACACGATGATCCGCCAGGCAGGCGAGGATGTCGGAGGCATGTATGCGATGGAGGGTCCGATGTTCGAGGGCGTTCCCGCCCACTGGATGTCCTACATCCAGGTGGAGGACGTGGATGCCGCCGCCGCCCGTGCCCGTGAGGCGGGGGGCCGGCTCGGCTACGAGCCCATGGACGTCCCCGGCGTCGGCCGTCTGTGCCTGGTCGTGGATCCGACCGGCGCCCGCGTCAGCTTCTGGAAGGGCTGCGAGGGTGGACCGGCGCCTGTGGAATCCGGGGATGTGCCGGTTCCCGGGCGTTTCTGCTGGTACGAACTGATCACCCGCGACCTGCCTGCAGCCCGCGACTTCTGGGGCAGGGTCATCGGCTGGGAGTTTGCCGAGCAGGACATGGGCGGCTTCACCTATGTGGTCCTCAAGACTGGCGGCCGCGACGTCGGCGGCATGATGGCCATGGACGAGAACTGGCCCGCCGAGGTGCCGAGCCACTGGATGTACTACATCGCCGTGGAGGACGTGGACGCGGCCTGCAAGGCCGTCGAGGCCGCCGGCGGGTCGGTCTGCGTGCCGCCGACGGACATTCCGGTGGGGCGCTTCGCCGTGGTCGGCGACAACACCGGTGCCACCTTCAGTGTCCTGCGCCTGAACACGGCCTGCTGAGGACCGGGATCAGAAGAGCGGGAAGCTCCGCTCCAGGCGGTGGCGTGCGCCTTCGGGGCGGAGCTGGCTGGAGTAGAGGTCGAAGGAGGTGACGGCGGCAGGAGGGAGATCCAGGGGGAGCTGGCCCGCGAGCCAGCGGCGCACCTCGGCGGGCCGAGCGTTCTGTAGGCGGCCGAGGGTGATGTGGGGGTGGAAGGCACGGCCTTCGGGCGGGAAGCCGGCGCGCCGCACGGCCTTCTCGACCTCGGCCTGGAGGGCGAGGAGGGCGGGCTCCGCGTGCACGCCGGCCCAGAGCACCCGGGGTCTGCCGCGCGGCGGGAAGATGCCGAAGCCGGCGGCGCGGAGCTCGAAGGGGGAGGATCGGACCCGGCCGGCTTCGACCAGGAGTTGGGCTTCCTGTTCTGCGTCCGTCTCGCCGAGGAAGCGCAGGGTCAAGTGGAACTGGCGGTCGCGGATCCAGCGCGCGCCGGGAAGGCCGTGGCAGCGCCTCTCCAGGGCCTGCCGCCAGGAATCGGGGAGGGACAGGGCCAGGAACAGGCGTGCCATGCCTCAAGCCGAGGCCGTGCGCTGGCGGAGGGAGCGCAGGATGGCGGCGAGGCGATGCCCGGCTTCGTCGAGGAGGCGCGGATCCTGGAGGGTGCGGGCGAGGATGGCGGCGCCGTGGATGGAGGAGAGAAGGAAGCGCGCCAGCTGCCGCGGGTCGGTGCCGGGGGTGACTTCGCCGCGCGCGGCCAGGGCCAGGAGGCCGTCCTCGACCGGGCGCGTCAGGTCCTCGAAGGCCCGGGCCAGGACCTGGCGCAGGGTGTCGTTGTGGCCCGTGACCTCGGCGGCCAGGATCGCCAGCAGACTGCCGCGGGAGCCCTCCTCGGAGCGGTATTCGCGGATCAGGCCCTGGAGCCAGGCCTCGAGACGCTCCCAGGAGTCGCAGGGTGTCTGCCGCAGGGGGTCCCGCTCTTGCAGTTGTTCCAGACGCCGCTGCAGGAGGCGCGCCATGAGGTCCTCCTTGTTGCGGAAGTAGTGGTAGAGCTGGCTCTTGCTCGCGTCCGCGCGCTTCAGGATGTCGTCCAGGCTGGTGCCGTGGCAGCCGCGTTCGAGGACCAGTTCGGCGGCCGCTTCGAGGATGCGCTCCCGGGCGAGCCGCCCGCGTTGCGTGCGGGGGATCCCCATGTCGGGTTGGTGTGGGGGTTGCTGAGGCTTCGAGGAGGAA
>JALUUN010000239.1 GCA_027021325.1 Planctomycetota bacterium | reverse complement strand
CACCTGCACCATCCGCTCCCGGCGCAGCCACTCGACCACCGGCTTCAGATTCGGGTCGATGGGCGGTGGCTGGAACTCCTTGGGCGGCTCCTTTTCCTCGGGCTTCTGCTGGCCCTGGCCGTTCCCGCCCTTCGGCGGCTCCTGGGCCGAGGCCGGCCCCGCGCCGTTCTTCTGCTCCTGCTTCTTCTGCTCCTCGGCCTTCTTCTGCTCCGCCTTCTGCTTCTCCTCCCACTCCTTGCGCGCCTTCTCCCATTCCTTCCGCGCCTTCTCCTCCTTCTCGATGGCGGCATCGGCGTCGGTCAGGGCCTTGCGCAGGAGCTCCTTCTGGGAACTCTGGGCGGACAGCGTCATGCGCAGGTGCAGGTCCTGCACCAGGGGCTCGGGACGCGGCGGCTCGGCGTCGGTCCGCAGGACCGAAGTCCGGCCGGGGATGCCGCTGCCCCGCGGGTCCACACCGAGAAGGAGGACGCCCTCCTTCAACAGGTCCTGCAAGTCGTCCTCGCCGAGGTAGAGGCCGTCCACGGCGAGGTACTTGCCGAAGCGTCCGCGGCCCCGGGAGTCCGCAGGCAGGAAGCCGGCATGAGCCACGACCCAGGGCGGCACGATGCTGGCCCCGGTGCCCCGCAGGTCCACGATCCGGGCGTCCTCGGGCAGGATGACGGCGGGACCGATCTTCTCGATGATGCCGTCCCGGACCAGGACGGTGCCGTTGCGGACCGGCTCGCCGTCGAGGGTCTCGATGAGATCCACCCGCCAGGCGGTGGCGGGCCCGTGGAGGGCGGGAGCCTCCTCGGGCTCCTGCGGAAGGACCGGGGCGGCGAGGAGCAGACAGGCCGGGGCGAGGATCATGGTCTAGTAGCGGGCGCCCGCGCAGCGGTCGTAGGCGACCTCGCCGTCCACGAGGACGAGCTGCACGGGGGTACGAGGGTCCAGGGGCTGGCCGGCCTTGACGACGATGTCGGCGTCCAGGCCGGGCGCGAGACGGCCGATCCGGTCGCCGGCCAGGATCTGGCGGGCCGGCGCGGCGTTGAGACTCTCCAGGGCGGTCCAGCAGGAGGCACCGAGACGCTCCGCCATCGTCGCCTGGTAGAAGAAGTCCTCCTGGTCCACGACCGGGGAATCGGTCTGGACCGAGAGATCCCGGCTGCCGGCGGCCTCGTAGGCGGCGACGAGGCCGCGGATGCTTCCGTCCCCGGGCCAGCGCGCGTCGAAGCCGCGCGGCCCGACGTTCAGCGAGGCGCCGGTACGGGCGAGGGCCGGACCGGTCTTCCAGCCGTCGAAGGAGGCGTGGGAAACGACCACCGGGACGCCGGCCTCGAGGGCGAACATCCGGACGGTGCCGAAGGTGTCGCGCCCGCCGGCGGTATGGACCAGGAAGGGATGGCGGCCCTCGAAGATCCCGGCCAGGTACTCCAGTTCGATGCGGGAGCCGGGGTCCTCCCCCGCCGCGACCCGCTCGGCCCGGTGCAGGTACCAGCGCAGCATCCACCACATGCCCATGCGCGTGCCGCCGAGGTCTCCGATGCGCTCGGGGTTGTAGCCCTGGGCGACCTTCACCGATCCCGGAAAGCGCAGGACCGCCTCGGCGACGCTCCGCACGGGCTTGAGTTTGACGAGCGTCCCCGCCCCCGAGAGGTTCGTGCCGCTGCCCGGGATCGAGTTCACCGTGGTCACGCCGCCGGCCACCGCCCGCTGGAAGGCGTCGTTCCAGGGCACGATGGTGTCCAGGGTCCGGAGCTCGGCGTTCACCGGATGGACCATGTCGTTGATGTCGTTCCAGCCGCCGGTGTGGACATGGGAGTGCAGGTCCACTCCGCCGGGGAAGGCCCAGCTCCGGGGGAAGGCGAGGCGCTGCCAGCCCTCGGGCGCCTCGAGCTCGGCCTGACGGCCGACCGCCTCGATGCGGCCGTCCCGCACCAGGATGCGCGCGTTGTGGAGGACACGGCGGTCCTCCATGGTCAGAGCCACGCCGACGTCCAGGACCAGGCCCTCTTCGGGGCCCGGGCCGGTCAGGACGGCGGCGAGGAGGAGACCCAGCATGCCTCAGTAGCGCTGCCGCTCCTCCTCGGCGTCATACACCTTGCGGCCGCGGATCCAGGCCTTCAGGACATGGCTCCGGCGGTCCAGGGGATAGCCCTCCCAGCAGACGAGATCCGCGTCCAGGCCCGGCAGGATGCGGCCGGCACGGTCGTCGTAGTTCAGAGCGCGGGCGGCATGGGCCGTGACGCCCTCCAGGGCGCCCTCGGGGTCGTCGTGGCCCAGGCGCACGCCCATGGCCGCCTGGTAGACCAGATCCTCCTCGGGCACTACGGGGGCGTCGGTGTTGTAGCCCAGGATCAAGCCCTCCTCCACGGCCTCGGCCCAGCCGGCGGTGCAACCCTGGATGCGGCCGGTCGTGCGGTCGAACCAGTACTGGCGCGGGCCGTTCATGACCGGGACCCCGAGCTCGGCGGCCAGGTGCGCCGTCTTGTAGCCGTCGAAGGTGCCGTGGTCCACGAAGGCGTCGAGGCCCAGGTCCCTCTTCAACATGGTCAGGGTCGTGAGAACGACCTGGTACATCTGGGTATGGACCGAAACCGGGACCCGGCCGTCCCGCAGAGCGGAGAAGTCGTCCCAGAAGGGGTCGAAGGCGGTCTCGCCCCTCTCCCAGGCCTCGGCCCAGGCCAGGCCGCGCTGCAGGGTGGTCCGGGTGTTGAAGTTCATCATGGTCCGGCCGGGCCCGAAGCCCCAGCGCTCCGGGTTGCCG
>JALUUN010000238.1 GCA_027021325.1 Planctomycetota bacterium | reverse complement strand
GGACGAGGTGACCCGCCGTCTCCGCGAACGTCTGCGCGCCGAAGGCCGCTGGTTCGTGAACTACGCACCGGTGGACGGCGTCGCCGCCCTGCGCCTGGTTCTCACCCACCCGAGGCTCCGCGAAGAGGACCTGGACGACCTCCTCGACGACCTCGAACGCCTGGGCCGAGACCTCTGAAGGGGGCATCCGCCGCGGCCCGGCAGGGCCGCCGGGCCCTGGCCCCTCCACAGGCCGCTCCGAAGGCCTTCCCCGTGCTACGGAAGGGGCCGGTTCCGCGGGCCCGGCGCCACCCGCCACACCAGGAGGCCGAAGGCCAGGGTCGCCAGGCCGTAGAGGGTGGCTTCCGGGCGGTCGCGGATGCTCAGGGCACTCAAGACCACCACCGACAGGGCGAAGAGGGCGGCGGGCAGGGGACCGCCCGGAAGGGGCACCCGCTCGGGTCCCTCCCGCCGGCGCAGGCGCAAGAGGCCCAGGACCGTGACCGCAGCACTCAGCCCCAGGGTGAAACCGGTGTAGGTCAGGAGCCCGCCGAAGGTCCCGCTCCACAGAAGCCCCAGAGCCAGGACCGCCTGCAGGACGATGCCGGCGCGGGGCGGCCCGGCGGCAGGCGGACGGAGGATGGCAGGCAGGAAGCCGTCCTCGGCCATGCGGCCATAGACCCGGGGCCCGAGCATGGTCATGGCCGAGACCGTGGTGGCGAGGGCCAGGAGCAGGAGCAGGGTCAGGAGTCCGGCCAGGGTCTCGCCGCCGGCGCGCAGGGCGGCCGTCCGGGCCAGGACGAGATCCCCGGAGGCCTCGGCGAGGGGCACCTGGCGGAGGAACACGGCCTGCAGGGCCAGATACAGGACCGCGACGAGACCGCAGCCGAGGAGCAGGGAGCGGGGCAGCGTCCGCTCCGGATCCCGGACCTCCGAAGCGATGTACACCGCCGCGTTCCATCCCGACCAGGCGAAGGAGACCTGGACCAGGGCCAGGGGAAGGCCGCCGGGACCGCCGCCGAGGCCGGCCAGGAGGGAGCCGGTTCCCGGGGCCGGCGGCGCCAGAAGGCCGGCGCCCAGGAAGAAGAGGAGCAGCAGGAGCTTCAGGAAGACGGCCCCGTCCTGGACAGCGGCGCCGAGGCGGACACCGGAAGCGTGGGCCAGGGCCGCGGCCAGGATCAGGAGGCTGGCGAAGGGGCGCGGATCGCCGCCCCAGGGCAGGGCCTCGAGGAGGAAGGCCCCGAAGGCCCAGGCGGCGAGAGCCAGGGGCGCCGAGAACCCGGTCAGGAGGCTGACCCAGCCGGCCATGCAGCCGAGGGCGGGATGCCAGCAGCGGGCCAGGAACAAGGCCTCGCCGCCGGACTCGGGGAAGCGCCGGCCCAGGGCGCCGTAGGCCAGGGCGCCCAGGGCGGCGAGCAGGCCGCCGAGCAGCCAGACCAGGAGGACCTGGCCCGGTCCGGCGAGGCCGGCGGCGATCTCGCCGGTGGTCACGAAGGCACCGGTCCCGACCATGCTCGCCACGACGGCGGCCGTGGCGCTGCGCAGGCCGAGGACCCGGCGTACCACGGATCAGTCCGGCAGCCGGCGGAAGCGCAGCCAGTAGCTGGTCTCGAGGAGGTCCTTCTCCTCCACCAGTTCGAAGCCGGCGTCCACGATCTCCTGGAGGAAGACTTCCTTGCCGGCACGCACGTGGTTCAGGATCCAGTCCGAGCTCTCGCCATCGATACGCTCGAAGTCCACGAGGATCAACTCGCCGCCCGGCCGCAGGGCATGGCGCAGGCTCGCCAGGGTGTTCTTCGGGTACTCGAAGTGGTGATAGACGTCGCACAGGAAGGCGACGTCAATGCTGCGCCAGGAGAGACCGGTGGACTTCGCCGAGCCGAGGAGTGTCTTGCAGTTGCGGAAGCCGGCCTCGCGCATGCGCCGGTCGATGAACTCCAGGAAGGCGGGCTGGATGTCCTGGGCGAAGACCGTGCCCTCGGGCCCGACCGCCTCGGCCAGGATCGGAGTGAAGAGGCCGGTCCCGGCGCCGATGTCCGCGACGTCCATGCCCGGCTCCAGGCCGATGGCGTCCACGATCTCCTGGCGCTTGTCGAAGACCTCGCGCCCCTCGCGCTCGAAGCGCTCGACGAAGGCCTCGACCTCGAAGCCTTCGCCGAGGAAGGGTTCGTTGATCCCGGGTTTGACCGACTCCTCGGCCACCTCGCCGGGCGGCGGCGGAGCGCTGCAGGCCGCCAGGGCCAGGAGGGCGAGGGGGATCCAGGGACGGGCGGGTCGCGGTCGTCGCATGGGCGCATCCTAGGAACCCCTCAAGGACCGGGTCGCCCCGCCGATGAGGAAAAGGGGCCGCGCCCCCGCCCGTACCCATGCGCCGCCGCCGACGCCGCCTTCCCCTCTTCCTCCCGGCCCTTCTGGCGGGCTTCGCCGCCGGTCTCGCCGGAGCGCCCCTGCTCCCCGATTTCGGTCCTCCCTCCCCGGCGGGTCTGGAGGAGGGGGGCACCGCCCGCGCCTCCCTGCGCGAGGAGCTGGGGCTCGAAGCGCCCCCCCAGGGCGGCCTGCCGAACCCGAGCGAGGAGCGCCTGCGCATGATCCGCCTCCTGGAGAAGATCGAAGGCAACACTCGCATCATCGCCCAGATCCTGAGCGACCCCCGGTTCCGGAAAGGCGGCTAGCGACTAAGGCATCCACAGGGAGGCGTCGCCGTAGGAGAAGAAGCGGTAGCGCCGGGCCACAGCCTCGGCATAGACCTCCTTGACGAAGGCCAGCC
>JALUUN010000237.1 GCA_027021325.1 Planctomycetota bacterium | reverse complement strand
GACCTGGAGGTCGGAGCCGCCGAGGCGGAGACGGTACGGCGCATCCTCTTCGGTCCCGAGGGCGGGAGCGACCGCCTCACCTGGTCCGGTTCGGTGGACCTCGCCCTGGCCCTGCCCCTGGCCGATCCCGGCCGCCCACGCGGGCGCGCCGAGCTGCAGCCCCTGCGCGTGCGCGAGCGCGTCGCGGGAACCGACGAGGCCGTCCTTCTCGGGCCCGTCCTGCTCCAGGACGGCTCCCTGCGTGCCCCCTACCTCCAGATCCAGGCCGAGGCCGGGCTCCTGGAGGTCCGGGACCTGCGCATCCAGCCCCTGGCGCCTTCTTCCGAGGCCCCCCCGGGACTCCGCACCGGCATCCGCATCCAGGGCGTCCTGGACTCCGAGCAGGGAATCGAGATCGGGGAACGTTTCGCGGCCCTGGTGAGCGAGGACGCCTGGGCGGCGATCCAGCGTCTGGGCATGCGCGGCTGCCTGGGCGCCCGCAATCTGGCCCTGGACCTGGAGCTCCCCGCAGGCGGCGGCGCGCAGTTCACCATGAACGGCGAGATCCTTCCCCGCCACATCCGTATCCAGGCACCGCCGCGCTTCGAGGAAGGAGCGGCCGTGTTCCAGGTCCGGGACTTTCGCTGGCGCGGGCCCCTGGACTTCGGCGGCCAGATCCGTCTGCTCGACGGATCGGCCCGGGTCGGCGGCCTGCCCCTGGAGAAGGCGCGGGCCGAGGTGCGGCTCACCCCGAAGGACATCTTCTTCGAAGAGTTCCAGGCGAGCACCCTGGGCGGCCGCGTGCGCACGCGGCCGGGCGAAGGCGAGACGCCGCCGGGCGTGGTGCGCGTCGGCCTGACCCCGGAGGTACCCCTGCGTCTGGAAGTGGAGTTCGAGGGCGTCAACCTCGAGGAGATGCGCGAGGAGCTGGACCTCGGCGGCAGTCTGGCCGGCACCGCCTCCGGGGTCCTGGATCTCCGCAGCGCCTCGGTGAGCCCCCTGGACTACCAGGCCCGGGGCTGGTTCGAGATCACCGAGGGCGATCTGGGCACGGTGCCGGTCCTGGCCACGCTCTGGCGGGTGGTCGGGATCGACCCGCCGCGTTTCTCCGAGGTACGCGTCGAGTGGTGGACCCATCCGGAGCGGAACCGCGGCCAGATCCGGGTGGACTCCTACGTGCTCCAGAATCCCGCCCTCCTCGAGGTCACCGGCGACGGCTGGATCGCCATGGACGGCGAGATCCGCATGAACGCCCGCATCCGCGACCTCTCCGTGGTCGGCTGGCTCCTGGAACTGCCCCTGGTCGTGGACCTCTTCGACCTCCTGGTGGAGCAGAACGTCGGCGGCACCGTCGAGCGCCCCCGGGTGGTCCACCGGGCGGCGGACGTGCTCTTCTCGGGGCCGGCAGTCCCGGCACGCCATCCCCTGTGGACGCCGGATCCTGGCCTCCCCGACTGGCGACTCTCGCCGGTCCTGCCGCGGGCCCTCCTGCCGCCACGGCGCGAACGTCCGGGGCCGGTGGAGGACTGCCGCAAGGCGGCTGCGGCCCGGCCCTGAGCCGCCCTAGAATGCCGCACCCGCTCCCCCGGCCTCCGGAGGAACCCCCATGCTTCATGCCGTGATCATGGCCGGCGGCTCCGGTACCCGCTTCTGGCCCGAAAGCCGCCGCCGCCGCCCCAAACAGCTCCTCCCCATCACCGGCGGCCTGCCGATGCTGGCGGAGACCCTCCTGCGCCTCGACCCCCTCGTCCCCCTGGAGCGCACCTGGGTGGTGACGAATGCCGAGCAGTTCGAGGGTGTCCGCGCAGCCTGTCCGGACCTGCCGCCGGAGAACGTGCTCGTCGAGCCCGTGGGGCGGAACACCGCTCCCTGCGTGGGCCTCGCCGCCGTCGCCCTGCGGCGGCGCGATCCCGAGGCGGTCATGGCGGTCCTGCCCGCCGATCACAGCATCTCCCCCAAGGAGGAGTTCCAGCGCAGCCTGCGCGCCGGCGCCGAAGCCGCGGGCGAGGCCGGGACCTTCGTCACCTTCGGCATCCCTCCGACCTGGCCGGCCACCGGCTACGGCTACATCAAGCGCGCCGGCCGCATCGGCAGCTTCGAGGGCCTGGAGTGCTACGCGGTGGACTCCTTCAAGGAGAAGCCCGATGCGGAGACCGCGCGGCGCTTCGTCGAGGAAGGGGTCTACTTCTGGAACTCGGGGATCTTCCTGTGGCGCGTGGACACGGTCCTCCAGGCCATCGGCCGGCATCTCCCGGAACTGGCGCAAGGCCTCGAAGGGATCCAGGAGGCTCTCGGCACCGCCGAGGAGGCCGCCACCCTGGAGAGGATCTATCCCGGGCTTCCTTCGGTTCCCGTGGATGTCGGCATCATGGAGAAGGTCGAAGGCGTGCGCGTGCTGAGCACGCCCTACCGCTGGAGCGACGTCGGCTCCTGGAAGGCCCTCTACGACGAGGTCCCCCACGACGAGGACGGCAACGCCGCGGTCCTCCCCGCCGGCGGCCGTCTCCTGGCCCTCGACGCCCACGGCGTCCTGGCCTACAGCGGCCAGGAGCAGGTCATCGCGGTCCTGGGTCTGGACGATGTCGTCGTCGTCCGGACCCCCGACGCCATCCTCGTCGCCCGGCGCGACCGGGCCGAAGAGGTGAAGGCCTTCGTCGAGCGTCTGCGCGAGGAAGGCCGCGAGGACCTTCTCTAGGCGCCATGGCGGAGCCGGGACGGGTCCTGGCCGTGGACTACGGCGCACGGCGCACGGGCCTCGCCATCAGCGATCCCCTGGGCATCGCCGCCCATCCCCTGCCGCCGGTGGACAGCCGCGATCTCCAGGAGACCGTGCAGGCGATCGTGCGGCTGGTGCAGGAGCGCGAGGTCCGCCGGGTCCTCGTCGGCATGCCCTACCTGCGCGACGGCCGTGAAGGCGAGGCGGCGGCTCGCACCCGGCTCTTCCTCTCGGCCCTGGGTCCGGCCCTGCCCGCGGGCGTCGGCCTCGAGACCTGGGACGAGCGCTTCACGACCGCCGCCGCTGAGCAGCTCCTGCGCGAGGCCGGCCTGCGCCGCCGGGACTTCCAGGAAGCGCTGGACAGCGTGGCGGCGGTGGTGATCCTGCGGGAGTACCTGGCCGGTGGCAGCCCCTTCGAGCCTCCCGGCAGCGGCCCGCCCGGGTGACGAGTGCGCAGATCCCCGGTAGAATGGCAGCGGGAGTGCCGTCCAGGACGGCCGCGGGCGTGACCGCGGGACGGGTGGATCCGATCCTCCGTCCGGCCCACGCTCGAGGAAAGTCCGGGCTCCGCAGGGCACGGTGGTGGCTAACGGCCACCGGGGGCGACCCCAGGGAAAGTGCCACAGAGAACAGACCGCCCAAGTCCCCCTCGGGGGACCGGCAAGGGTGAAACGGCGAGGTAAGAGCTCACCGCGCGCCTGGTGACAGGCGTGGCAGGGCAAACCCCACCGGGAGAAAGCCCGAATAGGGAGGGATGGCGTGGCCCGCGCCGCTCGACCTCCGGGTAGGGCGTTGGAGGCCGCCGGCAACGGCGGTCCCAGAGGAATGGCCGTCCCGCCGCCCTCGGGCGGCGGACAGAACCCGGCTTACGGGGCGGCACTCCCGCTCCCCCCGATCCGGCCGACGGGGCCCTGGATCCTGGGGTGCGCCCCGGCTCCGGTCTCCGGATCTTGGGTCTTCGGGGGGGCCCGGGACGGATCCGCCCCGCGGAGGGTCTCCCGACCCCTAGATCCTGGGTCCGGAACCGAAGTTTCCCCCACAATTCGTGGTATCCCGGCCGCTTTCCTCTTGCCAGGACCGGGGCTCCTCCGCAGAATCCGGGCCATGGAGTTCGTCTGGGTGGTGCCGCGCGCCGTGCTCTTCCCCCGCGCCACGCCCCACGGCTTCCTGCCCCTGGCCCCCGAGGAACTGGAGGCCCGTTTCCTGGCCCCGGCCCGCCGTGAGGGTTTCTTCGTCGAGCGGCGCTGGGCCGAGACCCACCCCGAGGTCCAGCAGCCGATCCCCTACGTGGTGGTCCGCCGCCGGGGGGAGGCGGAGCCCGAGCTCCTGGCTCTGACCCGCCTCCCGACCCAGGGCGAGGCGCGTCTCCACGGCCGACGCAGCATCGGCGTCGGCGGCCATATCAACCCCTGCGACCAGCCCGCAGGACCCGATGGCGGGGATCTCTTCCAGCGCGCCTGCGTCCGCGAACTCCAGGAGGAGCTGGTGCTGCCGGATCCTCTCGCCACCGACCGCCTGCGCCCCCTCGGCCTCCTGAAGGACGACACCACCGAGGTCGGCGCCGTCCATGTCGGTCTGGTCTACGAGTTCGACGCCGCCGAGCTCCCTCTCGCCATCCGCGAGACCTCGGCCATGACCGGCGGCTTCGAAGCCCTCTCCCGCCTCGTCGAGGCGGCCCGGGGAGAGCCGGATCCCTTCGAGACCTGGTCCTCCCTCCTCCTCCGTTCCGGAGCCCTGGCGCAGAAGGCGCCGCGGCCCGGGGCCCGCTCCGCACCGACCTCCCTCTCCCGCTGAATCCCATGGTCCTCCGCGTCCACCAGGCCCAGATCCCCGACCTCCAGTCCCTCTTCCACCGCCTCCAGGAGGCGCGCTCGCAGCCGAGCGTGCGCATGTACTTCAAGGACGGCCGGGTCCTCGACGGGGCCATCACCTTCGTCGAGCGCCTCGGCACCGGCCGCCTGATCAACGTGGACCAGGAGTTCTCCCTGGAGTTCAGCATCCACGACCTGCGCCGGGTCGAGTACTGAGGCGGGCCGCTCAGGGAGCGGCGTAGAGGGCAGCCCGCCCGGCGCGGGCCATGCCGAGGAGGATCTGCCCGTAACGGCGGGCGGCGGCGACTGCCAGGGAGGTCGGGGCCGAGATCCCGGCCACAGCCGGCACTCCGGCCAGAGCCGCCTTCTGCATGATCTCGAAGGAGATCCGGCCGCTGACCAGGAGCAGGGAAGGTCGCCGCAAGGGCCATCTGCCGCCCCGCAGGCGCGCTCCGAACACCTTGTCCACGGCGTTGTGGCGGCCGACGTCCTCGGCGAGGTCCAGCCAGCGCCACTCCCCGGCCTGGTCCCGCTCCAGGAGAGCGGCGGCGTGGGTCCCGCCGGTGCGCTGGAAGACGGCCTGCTGCGCCTCCATCTCGCCGAGCCAGGCGCCGAGCCCTGCGGCCAGCTCGCCGGGAGCCGGGGCCGGGGCCCGGGGCGGCAGGCGAGGCTCCAGATCCTCCAGACTGCGCACGCCGCACAGGCCGCAGGACGCCGCCAGCGGGCCTTCGGCCGTCCGCCGCTCGGCCTTCCAGGACAGCCCCGCCCGCAAGACGGCGTTCCACACGTTGGTGGCAGGACGGCCGCTGCCGGCCTCGGGACAGGCGGCGATTCCGGCCAGGTCCTCGGCCTCCCGCAGGATCCCCTCGGCGGCCAGGAAGCCGGCGATCAGATCCTCCTCCCGCCCCGGCAGGCGCAGGAGAACGGCATAGGGCCGGCCGTGGATCCGGACCTCCAGGGGCTCCTCGACCGCAACGAAGTCCTCCCCGGAAGACACTGCGGAGCCCGCGGGCCGGGGGCTCGCGGGCTCCGGGAGGGTCCACCGCCGGATCCTGAGGCAGGGCTCCGGAGCCCCGCCGCCGGGATCAGCGGAGGAAGGTCGCGTAATCGGCCTCGTCGAAACCGAGAATGGCCTTCTCGCCGCGCGCCAGGAGCGGCCGGCGGATCATGTCCGGGTTCTCCCGCAGCAGGTCCACCACCTCCTTCTTGGTCTTGAAGGTCGCGTTGGCGATGTCCTTCTCCTTGTAGCCCTTCGAGCGCGGGTTGAAGGCGCTCTTGGGGTCGTTGGCGTCGACCGCCTTCTCGAGCAGCTTCTTGGCAGGAGGCGTCTTCATGATGTCCACCTGCTCGAAGGCGATGCCCTTCTTGGTGAGATAGTCGACGGCCTTCTGGCACGTCTTGCAGCTCGGTTTGACGTAGACCTTGACGGCTGCCATGTGCTCGCTCTTGGGGGTTCCGAGGGGGCCGCCCGGAACCGTGCCCGGGCGCGACGCGATCCGCCACCTGGGGGACCGCGGATCCGATGAACGGAGGAAGAGTCTAGCGTGGCGGCGGCGAGGGGCCAAGGGCGGGGCCCGCGGCACCTTCCCGAAGCCTTTACTGGACAGGGCTTTGCCGACGAAAAAACGTCAGCCGGCGGCATCCTCGCCGGCCGGGGAGGCTCCGCCGGGGGCCACGGGGGGCCCGCCCGTGAGCTCCATGAGCAGCCGCACCAGGTTGGCGGCGAAGGTACTCCGCGGCACGACCTGGGCGCCCAGGCCCTCGGCCGCCTGCTGGAGGTCCCGGCGCTGGTGGCTGCAGTAGCCGAGGACCGGGAGGCCGCCGCCGGCCTCCTCCTCCCGGAGAACGGCCAGGATCTCCAGAACCGGCAGATCCTCGTCCTCCAGATCCGCCACCAGGGCCACCGGCCGCATCTCGGCGAGGCTCTCCCGGAGCCGGGCGGCGCTGCTTCCAGGCTCGGGGCGGACCGGGCGTCTCGCCAGGGCGCGGAGCGTTCCTTCCACCTTCTCCCAGAAGAAGTCTTCCGAGATCAGGACGAGGACCGCAGGGTCCGGCAGCTCGGATTCGCGCAAAACCAGGGCCGGGACAGGGCGGGCCGGGCGGCGGGCCGGTCCCCGAGCCGCCCGGGGTCGGCTCCTATAACATCATGCGGGCCATGGCCGTTCAAACCTCCCCGCCGGAAAAAGCCCCCGGGACCGGATCCCCGGAATACCCTCCCGCACGCCATTTCATCGCCGGAGAGTGGGTGGATCCTGTTTCGGGACAGAAGGTTGCAACCATCGACCCGGCCACGGAGGAAGCCCATGGCGAGCTCGCCCGGGGCGGCCCTGAAGACGTGGACCGGGCCGCCGCCGCCGCCGCCCGGGCCCTGGAGGACCCGGCCTGGAGGGATCTCCCGCCGGCCCGGCGGGCACGGATCCTCTGGCGTCTCGCCGAGCTCGTGGACGCCCGGCGCCAGGACCTGGCGCTTCTCGAGACCCGCGACACCGGCAAGACCCTCTTCGACTCCTCACGCATCGAGATCCCTCTCGTGGCGGAGATCTTCCGCTACTTCGCCGGCTGGTGCACCAAGCTCGAGGGCGGCGTCGTCCCCCTGCCCGGTCAGGCCCTGGGCCTGACCCTGCGCACGCCGGTCGGCGTCTGCGGCCTGATCACGCCCTGGAACTTCCCGATGCTCCTGGCCGCCTGGAAGGTGGCGCCGGCCCTGGCCTGCGGCAACACCGTCGTCCTCAAGCCCTCCGAACAGACCAGCCTCACCTCCTTGTGGATGGCGGCCCTCGGCGCCGAGGCCGGACTTCCGCCGGGAGTCCTGAACGTGGTCACCGGATCAGGCAGCGAGGTCGGCGCAGCTCTGGCCGCCCATCCCGGCGTGCACAAGATCTCCTTCACCGGCAGCACCGAGGTCGGCCGCGGCATCCAGCGCCAGGCCGCCGACACCCTGAAACGGGTCACCCTTGAGCTGGGCGGCAAATCGCCGAACATCGTCTTCGCCGACGCCGACCGCAAGGCGGCGGTGCGCGGTGCCCTGACCGGCATCTTCTACAACAAGGGCGAGGTCTGTGCCGCCGGTTCGCGCCTGCTCGTCGAGCGCACCATCTACGACGAGTTCCTGGAGCAGCTCGCCGCCGCCGCTTCCCGCATGCGCGTCGGCCCGCCGGCGGAGGAGGGCGTCCGGGTCGGGCCGGTCTGCAACGAGGCCCAGTACCGGAGCGTCCTGGAGGCCATCGAAGAGGGCCGCCGCTCGGGAGCTCGCCTGGTCTTCGGCGGCCGCTCCCTGCGCGAGGATCTCGGCGGCCGCGGCTGGTACATCGAGCCCACGATCTTCGCCGAGGTGGATCCGGACAGCCGACTGGCCCAGGAGGAGATCTTCGGGCCGGTGCTCGCGGTGCTCCCTTTCGAGGACGAAGAAGACGCCTTGCGCCTCGCCCACCACACGCGCTACGGCCTGGCGGCGGCGGTCTGGACCCGGGATCTGGACCGCGCCCTCGGTTTCGTCCAGCGGCTGCGGGCCGGGACCATCTGGGTCAACGCCTACAACCTCTACGATCCGGCGCTGCCCTTCGGCGGCTTCGGGGACTCGGGCTTCGGACGCGACCTGGGCCGGGCCGCCCTCGACGCCTACACCGAGTTCCGCTCGGTCTGGATCCAGCGCGGCTGAACCTCAGAAGAGGACCGACCCGGCCAGGAGCACCCCGGCCTGGCTCAGGCCGAAGAGCCAGCCCAGCCGCCCGGCAGGCAGATCCTCGCCGCGCCCACGGGCGAGGCGGCCCTGGAGCCGGAGCAGGGCCAGGACCGGAAGGCCCAGGGCCAGAGCCGGGGACGGCAGGGAAAGGTCGCCGGCCGCGAAGCCCCGGGCCTGGAGGATGCCCGCCCCCAGGACCAGACCGCAGGCCAGCCCCAGGCTCCAGCCCAGGAGACAGCGCAGAGGACCGGCGAGGGGCCGGGGCGCGGCGGATCGGCGGGCAGAGCGGTCCATGGCGGAAGGGAGCCTCTCTGGCATGCTACGGCCCGGCCGGGCCGCTCTTCGCGGCTCTCTCGCACCTCCCCATGGAAACCGCCTCCCCCGACCCCGGTCAGCTCGAGCAGATCCTGCGCCGGACGAGCCGCATCGCCGTGGTCGGATGGTCGCCGAATCCCGAGCGCGCCAGCCACACGATCAGCGACGCCTTGGAGGAGCTCGGCTGGGAAGTCTACCGCGTGCGGCCCGGCGCCGGGCGGCCGGAGGTCTGGGACTCCCTGGAGGATCTCCCCGTTCCCGTGGACCTGGTGAACGTCTTCCGGCGGCCGGAGGCAGTACCGGCCCTGGTCGAGCCCGCACGCCGGGCCGGGGCGCGCGTCTTCTGGATGCAGCCCGGCGCCGAGAGCGAGGAGGCCGCCCGCCTCGCCCGCGCAGCGGGCCTGGAGCCCATCCAGGGCGCCTGCATCCTCGCCACGGTCAAGATCCTGGGCCTCCGCCGGGAGGCCGGGGCGGGGTAGCCGGCCTCTTCTAGCGCACGAATTCGAGCTCCGGCTGGCGCGGGATCAGGCCTTCGGCCTCGGCACGCTCCAGGAAGAGACGCACGGCCTCGCGCCCGTCGTCGCCGTAGTCCAGGGTCCGCTCGTTCACGTACATGCCGATGAACTCGTCGGTGCGGGCGAGGTCCAGGTCGCGGCCGAAACGCAGGGCGTAGGCGACCGCCTCCTGGCGGTGCTCCAGACCGTAACGGATGCTCTCGCGCAACAACCGGGAGATCTCGGGGATCGCTTCCCCCAGGTCCCTTCGAATGCAGTTGCCGCCCAGCGGCAGGGGCAGGCCGCCGGTTTCGCCGGCCCACCAGGCGCCCAGATCGGCGACCAGGACCAGGCCCAGGTCCTGGAAGGTCAGCTGGCCCTCGTGGATCAGGAGGCCGGCGTCGAATTCGCCCCGGGCCACGGCCACGGGGATGCGGTCGAAGGGCACGACCTCGTAGTCGTAGGGCCCGAGGAACATCTGCGCGGCGAGGTGGGCGCTGGTCCACTCGCCGGGAACCGCGAGGCGCAGACCGCCGCCCCGGCGCAGGGCCGCCGGATCGAGAGCGCTTCGGGCGACGATGCGCGGGCCGTAGCCCTCGCCCATGGAGGCGCCGTGGTTCAGGAGCACGTAGCGCTCCGAGACATGGGCGTAGGCGTGGATGGAGACCGCGGTGATCTCGTACTCGCCCCGGGTCGCCCGCCGGTTCAGGGTCTCGATGTCCTCCAGCCGGTGCTCGAAACGCCAGCGCCCGGTGTCCAGCCGGCCCTCCGCCAGGGCGAAATGCATGAAGGCGTCGTCGGGATCGGGGCTGTGGCCGAGACGGAGGGTTCGGGTGGCGGCTTCGGGCATGGCGCAGGGGCGGGCCAGGATAGCGGAGCCTATGCTGGGCCGCCGTCCCCGTTCCGATCCCCCCGTGATGAGCGATTCCTCCAAGCCCGACACCACCGGCCGCATTCCCGGCCTCCTCAGCCGCATGCTCCGTCTGGGAGGTTCCGGCGACCTCGCCGTCCTCCATGTCGAGCCCGACGGGACCGAGCTGCCCGCCTTCGAAGCCGGACAGCACACGACGCTGGCCTTCGAGCGCGACGGAGAGCTCGTGGAGCGCTACTTCTCCATCGCCTCGGCGCCCGAGGAGCGGGACGCCTGGGAGTTCTACATCCGCCGGCCCGCTCCCCGCTCCGGCGACCAGGACAAGACCGATCTCTTCGACCTGCACCCCGGCGCCCGCCTGTGGCTGAGCCCCCCCGGCGGCCGCTTCACCCTCGGGCGCAGCTCCTGCCGGCATCTGGCCTTCGTCGCCAGCGGCACCGGTCTGGCGCCCTTCATCTCCATGTTGCGGCACCTGCGCCTGAGCGGGAAGACGCCTGCAGGAGTGACCCTCTGGCACGGTGCGCGCCTGGAGGGCGACCTCGGCTACCGCGACGAGCTCGAGACCCTGGAGCAGGAAGGCCCCTTCCCCTTCCGATACCTCCCGACCCTGACCGGCGAGGACGCCTCGGGAGTCAGCCGCGGCCGGGTGGAGGATCTGTTCTGTTCCTTCCTCGGCCTGCCCGGCGCCGGTGGCTGCGAACTTCGCCGGGAGCGCGAATCCATCGCGCCTCTCCTGCCCCCGGGGGACACCGGCGTCTTCCTCTGCGGCTGGCCGGACATGATCCGTACGGTCGCCGCCCGCGCCGAGGGAACGCCCTGGGAGGAGCACCTCGTCTACGACCTCTGGTAGGCCGGCTCGCGGAGCCACTCATGCCGGGAAGAGATGCAGGGCCGGGATCCGAGGATCCCGGCCCTGCGGGTGGAATGGAATGGAACGGAGCGGAGTGGCGAAATCGGGCTTGCTGGATAACCAGGGAGAGATTCAACGCCGGAGGAGGAACTCCTCCAGGTCGGAGCGGAGATCTCCGAGGCCGTAGTCCTCGTCGCAGAGACCGCGGTACACCACGCGTTCGATCTCCAGGGGGGTGCGCGGATTCAGGTCTCGGGGGCGGGGGTAGCTCAGGAACCAGGAGCGGCTGAGACGGCGCTGTTCCGGAGAAACCGCCGCCGGGTCCACGCCGGCGAACTCCCAGGGCACGCGGTCGAAGGGGATGGCCCCGCAGAGGAGTTCGTAGAGGAGGATGGCGAAACCCTGGGCGTCGCCCTTGCCATCGCGGCGCAGGAAGGGGTTGTAGGCGGGCGTGGCGATGCGCAGGTCCGGGCGCGCCGCCTCCGGCACGGGGTCGATGAGAATCACCTCCTCCCGGGGCGTCACCAGGATGTTCTCGGGCTTGATGTCGCCGTGGCAGGCCCAGCGGCCGCCTTCGATCAGCCGCTCCACGGCCTGGGCGGCAGCCACCAGCCAGCGCAGCTTGACCCCCTGAAGGGAACGGATCCGCTCGCGCAGGCTGACACCGGGCACGAACTCCAGGGCGAGGCAGGGCCGCCCCTGGATCTCGAGGATCTCCAGCAGGCGGGCGACGCCCTCGCCATCGGCCTCCTTCAAGAGATCCCCCTCCCGGAGCAGGAGTTCGTCCACTTCCTCTCGGTCCAGGAGTTCGGCGCGGGCGCCCTCCTGGGAGTCGAGGAACAGGGCCTCCGCCGGCGACTCGTCGGGGCTGATCCGGCCGGGATCACGCTCCGAAGTGATCTCGCGGAAGCGCGGCAGATAGCGCCCGCCGCCGCTTTCGTCGCCCAGCTTCAGGGCGCAGGGGCGCCCTGAGGGGTCCCTCGCCAGGAAGACCTGGGCAAAGGCACCCCGCCCGAGGAAGCCCTCGACCTGGAAGCGGCCGATGCTCTGTCCTGCCTCGATCTGGATCATCAGGGATGGTTCTCCGGATGCTGCGCGTCCCCCCTCTTTCGGCCGCCTCCCGGCGGCTCCTGTAGCCCCGCCGGCAGCGTGCGGGAGGCACCCCGGCGCAGCCCTAGGATGGCCGGCGAAGCATGAGCGCCCCGTCCCGCCCCGCCCTGGATCCCGAGGCCCGCGAGGGCTTCCGGGAGGCCGGCCGTATCGCCTTTCAGGCACGGACCCTGGGGGCCTCACGAATCCGTCCTGGGGTGCTCCTGCGCGAGGTCATGGAGGAGGTCGAGGACTACATCCGCTCCCAGGGGGCGGGGGTGGCCTTTCCGGCCCAGACCAGCCGCAACCACATCGCCGCCCACTACTGCCCGGGCCCCGCCGACGCCACGGTCTACGAGGAAGGCGACATGGTCAAGATCGACGTCGGCGTCGAGGTGGACGGCTGGATCGCGGACACGGCCCAGACCGTCTATCTCGGCCGGGAACCGCGCCTGGAGCGCCTGCGCGACGCCTCCCTGAAGGCCTTGCAGGCGGCCATCGCCGCTGCCG
>JALUUN010000236.1 GCA_027021325.1 Planctomycetota bacterium | reverse complement strand
TCCTCGACGGGGAACTCGATGACGCCCGCAGCCAGCGCTGCCTGGCCCACCTCGAGAGCTGCTCCGGCTGCTCGGAGTTCTTCCAGGCCATCCGCCTCCAGGCCCTGGCCCACCGGGATCTGGCGGTGCCCGGCTCCCTGGCGCGGCGCCTGCGCCGGCTGCGCGGCGAGGACCTCTTCGAGGGGCTGACCGACGCCGAGATCCTGCGCCGCCTGGCCCATGCCCTCTACAGCCTGGGCAAGGCCTACGTCCTTCTCGCCACCCGCGAGGACTGGCTGGTCCAGGTGGCCGAGGCGCCGGTGGAGATCGACACCTTCGCCCAGGGCGAGCTGCAGGAGGCGGCCGCGGCCGCACGCCAGACCGGTGCCGCCCGCCTCAGCCGCGAGGCCCTGGCCGCGAACTCGGACAGCCACCTCCAGACCGGGCGCCGCTACCTGCAGGAGGCCCTGCGCCTGAAGCCGCGCTTCGCCGAGGCGCGCCTCTATCTGGGTTTCACCTGCCAGGTCCTCGAGGACCTCGACGGCGCCGCCCGCGAGTACCGCGAGGTCTTCCTGCACACGGACCGGGCGACGAACCGGGCCCACGCCGCCATCCAGCTCGGGATGCTCTACGACCACGCCGGCGAGCACCGCCGGGCCCTGCGCATGTACCGCTGGGTGGTCGCCTCCGGGCTGGTGGCGCGCAAGCCCTCCTTCGCCTTCGTCCTCTACAACATCGCCGTCGAGCACGTCGCGCTCGGCGAGCTTCCGGAGGCCGCCGCGCTCCTGTGCCGCCTCCGCTCCGAATACCCGGATCTGTGGGAGCAGGCCCGCCACTGGCTGCGCCGCGCCCCCGAGATCCTGGCTCGTCTCCAGGGTGATGCCGCGTGCCGCCGCCAGCTCGAGGCAGTGGAACCGGCCTTCTTCGCGGCATGACACGAGTGAGGCAATCCATGCGTCCTTCCCGATCCCGAATCCGGCTGCTTCCGGCCCTCCTCCTGGCCCTGGTGCTGGGCGGACTGGCCGGCTTCCGCGGCCTCCTCGCCGGCGGCCAGACCGGCTCCGACTGGACCGACGGAGACAACCCCGTCGTCGGGAGCCTGCCCTGCATCGCCGATCCCTCCATGGATGCCATGTTCTGGCTGGCCCTGGGTCTCAGCGACCGTAACGAGACCCTGCTCGCCGGACAGCCGCCGGTGGTCTCCGTCCTGGGGAACGACACCGAGGAGCACATCCTCGACGCCTGGGGCACCCCCCTCGGGCGCACCAACGGGCCCGAGGGCGACTGGAACGCCTTCGGCCTCGCCAACGAAGGCACCGTGGTCCTCGCCCGCTCCGCCATCACCGGCGGCGAGATCGAACTCTGGCAGTGGGTGCCCGAGGGCTACATCGGCGGCGAGTGGACGGTGAGCCACGCCCTGGGCTCGGAGACCCACAGCACCGCCAGCGATCTCTTCGAGCTGCCGCTCCTCGAGCTCTCGGTCTCGCCGCCCTCGGTGCTCGGCGTCGCCACCCTGACCATCGCCCCGGCCCCCGGCAATGAGGCCCTGCCGGTCCTGACCCTGCGCATCCAGGTGGTCAGCGGCACCGTGGTGGTGGAGTTCGAGCCCTGAGCCCGGACCGGCCGCGCGTCGCGGTGCCCCAGGGCGATCCCGGGGGCATCGGCCCGGAGACCGCCCTGGCGGTCCTGGCCCGGCCCGAGGTACGCGAGCGTTGCCGGCCCTTGATCCTGGGGCACCGGGATCTCCTCGCCTCCCTGGCCCGGGACCTGGGGATCGCCGTCCAGGTGGAGCGCGCCGGGGACGCGGAGGAGGCCTTTGCCCGCGGCCCGGAAGACCCGCTGCCGGTCCTGGAGCTGGAGAACGAACTGCCAGGGGAAGCGCCGGCCGGCCAGCCGCACCCGGCTTTCGGCGCCGCCGCCCTGGAGGCGGTCCTGCGTGGCGGGAGCCTGTGTCTCGCCGGCGGCGCCGAGCTGCTGCTGACGCCCCCGATCCACAAGCAGAGCCTGCACCTTGCCGGCTACCCCTACGAGGGCCAGACGCGGATCCTCGGCGAACTCTGCCGCAGCCGGCGCTACGGGATGCTGGCCTGCTCGGGCAGGCTGCGGATCCTGGTGGCCACTCGCCACATGGCCCTGAAAGAGGCCCTGGTGCGCCTCGACGCGAACCTCGTCGCCAAGCAGATCCGCATCGCCCACGAGGCGGCGCACGAGGTCCTGGGCATCCCGGAGCCGCGGGTGGTCCTGGCCGGCCTCAATCCCCACGCCGGCGAGGGCGGCGCCTTCGGCGACGAGGAGCGCCGCATCCTGCGGCCGGCGATCCGCAACGCCCGGGACCGCTGGGGCTACGAGACCGCCGGCCCGGCGGTGCCCGACGTCGTCTTCAAGGAGGGGCTGGAAGGGCGTTGGGACGTGGTCGTCGCCCTCTATCACGACCAGGCTTTCATTCCGTTGAAACTCCTGGACCGGCGCCAGGGCTACACCCTCTTCGTGGGAGGCCCCATCCTCCGCGTCAGTCCCCTGCACGGCGCCGCCTACGACCGCGCCCGTACCGGCAGCGCCGATCCCGAGCCCCTGGCCTTCGCCCTGGAGAAGGGTCTGGAGCTGGCCCGGCGCCGGACCAGCTCCAGGGATGCGGCCGGGGACGCCGCTCAGAAGGTGGACAGGTAGCGGTCCACCTCCCAGGGGTGGACGGCGGCGATGTACTCGTGCCACTCCTGCTTCTTGGCGAGGACGAAGTGCTCGGTGATGTGCGGCCCCAGGGCGCCAGTGAGCA